>JBOHUY010000321.1:0-11838 GCA_050735015.1 Candidatus Dormibacterales bacterium
GGCCATCACGAAAGCTCCGTCGTCGAGGCCGTCGCGACGCCCAGTCCCGGCGTCGTCCCACATCTCGCGATACGCGTCCGGGAAGACGGTGGTGAAGCCTGCCTCCGGGCCGCGTTCGGCGAGCCCGGTCCAGGCTGCCATCCGCGGTCCGTCGATGCCGGAGCCATGGAGCACCATCAGCACCTGATTGTCCGTGCGGGCGCCGGGCGCCACCCAGTAAACACGCTCTGCACCGCCAACGTCGATCGTCCTCCGGTCCACGGCCCTAAGGATGGCGGTGCGCACCGCCCAGCGCTCGCCGGGCAGGGGCGTTTTCATAGGCCCGGTCAGCGAGCAGAGCCTCATCGCCCTCTGGGCGAGGGCTGCTCCGCGAGGCAGTCAAGAGCGCCAGCGGCGGGTCGCCGCGGCGATAGCGACTGCTGACACGGGGACATCCGTCCGCGGTAGGCCGCGCTACTCCCAACGAAAGTATCGAACCGCCAGGAAGACAAACACGGACGTATATGCGGCCATGGTGAGTAGCGCGGGGTGGGCTGGCGCCGACGACCGGCGCGAGTAGGGCTCGATCGGCGGCGGTACGGACTCGCGACGAGCGATCCGAGGTAGGCGCCCCACGCCACCACGAGCACAGTGATCCCAATGCCGACCAGCAGGGCTGCGGGGCGGATGTGTCCCACGACTTGATCAGTGCTTGCCGAGGTCGATGCGCGTCGTATCGCTGAGCGGCCCGAAGGCGACATCGGGGCTCCATTCCAAGATCAGCTTGGCTGGCAGCCGCGAGACCGGGAAGCAGAGAGATGACGGGCCCCAGGTTGAACCGGCCCTGGTTCCCCCCGGATCACGGAGCGCCTGGGAAGTCGCACCGGAGGGGTAGAGGTCGACGCGACCCCAGTTCGGGCAGCCCGGACCGAACGTGGGCCTGAGGTTCTGGTGGCCTGACACCAAGGTGAAGTCCCCCGGGTCCGCTCGCTGCTGGCTGTTCGAGGTGTTACGGAAACTGAGCTGAACCACCAGACTCGAACCGGTGCGTTGCACGGACGTCACCTTGACCGCGAATCCGACTGGGCCCAGCCAGTTGGACGCGGCGCCCGTCCGGGGCGTTGTGCTCGGCCCCGGAATCAAGCCCCCAGTCTCCGACCGGAACACCGCGTAAGCAACTGCCACCACCATGAGGGCACCCGCCGTCATCGCACCCCATCGAGCCAGCCTCCCCACGAGAGATATGTTCAAGGAAGCCGCAGGTCACGCGCTGGGGCGAGCTGCCTCGAGAATGCGGACAAGGCGCACTCCCGATGCTGCGGCGACCACCTCGTCAACGAGCGCGCCGATCCCCGGCCGTGGTGGCTGCAGGGTCGGGGAACCGATCGCACGATGCCCACGCAGACCTTCTGGTATGGCCCAGTGGCGGCCACACGTCGGGCCCTGGGCAGTCCCGGGAAGCGCCAGAAGCGACGTCGCGAACTCGCCGCGACAGTTCAAATATACAACACACTTCTGGTCGATGACCTCAACAGATTCATGGCGGGGCTCGCCGAGCACGGCATCGGTACTGGGCCGGTCGAAACCAACGGCGCCGGCGTACGGGTGACGATCGTCACCGACCCGGACGGCAATTGCCTGCAACTGGGCCAGCCACCGGTCTGAGTCTTTCTGGGACTGATCGGAAGAGAAAGAATTGGGCAGTAGGTCGGACGACAAATTCCTCCGACACGTTACGTCGTCGTGCCTCCCGCCACATCGAGAATTGTGCCCGTGATCCAGCCGCTCGCCTCCCGATCTGCCAGGAAGAGTGCGGCCTGGGCCACGTCCGAGGGTGTACCCAATCGTCCGGTTACATGCCTGGCGGCCATCTGGCTCTGCAGTTCGGGGGGGATCTGCTGCCGGTTTCGCTCAGTCAGGATCGTCTCGGGGGCGATGCAGTTCGCACGGATTCCGTGCGGCCCGGCTTGCAGCGCCACGTCCTGAGTCATCAACTGGATCCCCGCCTTTGCCGCCGCGTAGGCGATGGGCACCCGCGCAGCAGCGGCTCTGCCGGCGGTGGATGAGATCGTGATGATTTCGCCCCTGCCGAGCTCCTTCATGCCGGGAAGGAACGCCTTGATCGTGAGAAAGGTGGCCGTCAGGTTGCCTTCGACCGTCGCCCGCCAACCCTCCAGCGGGATTTCCTCCAGCGGCGCAGGGGCGGTGAAGTTGCCGCCTGCGCATGTAACCAGCACGTCGACCACGCCGAGCGAATCGGTGATCTGGGCGCGGAGGTTGGGGAGGACTTCTTCATCCAGGACATCGCCCACCACGCCTGCGGCCCGGCCGCCATCGGCTTCGATCTTCGATCTGACGTCCTCGACCATAGCCGCGTCGCGACCATGCACCGCAACGGCGGCGCCCTCCGAGGCAAAGAGCCTCGCGATCTCGGCGCCGATGCCCCGGGAACTTCCGGTAACCAACGCAACGCGGCCGTCAAGTCTGGTCACAGCGATCGGACCTCAGCGGAAGTCGGCAGCCGTGATGCCGTCGGGATGTCCGGGCGGCCACTGCACCAACTCGATCCGGTAGCCATCGGGGTCGGTGAGCCATGAGGTCTGGGGTCCATCGGGACCGCCGGGGAGTTCGATAGGCCCTGGCCTCAGTCCCGCGGCGGACAGAGCCGCAACGGTCTCACTCAGGTTGTCCACCTGGACGGCGAGGTGGCTGAAGCCGGTCCCGACGACCACCGGTCCGTCGTTCGGCCGGTGTACCAGCTCCAGCGTCACCGCGAGCTCGGGTGGGAACTTGAGCATCGTCAGACTCCCGCCGCCACCCGTGTCAACTCGACCGACCTCGCCGTACCCGACTGCTGTGTAGAAGTCCAAGGAGGCGGCCAGGTCGGACACGCGGTACGCCGGGTGGAGTGTCTTCACAGAGGAAGGCAGCCTATCCGAGCGCGGGGCGTCCGCGCCGGGCCGGCAATCCGCGGTGCCCGCCCCGCATTGGCGCCGGGCCCGGCCACCGACTCGCGACGGACCTTACGCGCCCGACATAGGTTGACGTCCGCCTCGCCTACGTGCCAACTCATCACCCCTGCTGGCCCGGAGCTCCGAAGATGGGCGCTGCAATCCTGCCGACGCGCTGAGGGTCGGCGATCGCGCAGATCTCAACGATCCTGCCATGGGCAACGATGAACCCCATCACCGCGAAGGGGCGGCGCCCCACCGTTATCACCGCGCCTGCGGCGCCGTTGACGAGCGCAGGATGGACCGTGGCGCCGACCAATGCGCCGCCCATGAAAGCCTGATCGGCAACGGTGGCGGCACCGCGAATGACTACCGAACGCGACGGGTGCTTGGGGCCAAAGTCGGCTCGCAGAACGACCTCGGGATCGAGGACTGCGAGCAGAGCGGCCAGGTCGCCGCCGCGCGCCGCCGCGAAGAAGGCGTTCACGACGTCTCGCTGGCGAGAGCGATCGGGATCGGGCGCCGGTACGTTCGCGCCCTGGACGCGCCGACGCGCCCGGCTCGCCAACTGCCGAGCAGCTGTAGGAGTACGTGCCACCATCGTTGCGATCTCCTCGAACGGCAGTTGGAAGACGTCGTGCAGGACGAAAGCCAACCTCTCGGCCGGCGCCAGCGAGTCCAGAACCACGAGCAGCGCGAGGCCGACCGAGTCAGCCAGCAACGCCTCCTCCTCGGGCTGGAGCTCGCCGTCCAAGCTGACCACAGGGTCGGGAAGGCGGACGCCGTACGTCTCCTCACGCCGGGCGTTGCGCGCACGTAGCATGTTCAGCGCGACGCGCGCGACGATCGTCGTCAACCAGCCGCCGAGGTTCTCGACCTCGTCTGAGCTTGACCGGCTGGCGCGGAGCCAGGCCTCCTGGATCGCGTCGTCGGCCTCCGCGAGTGAGCCGAGGAGCCGATAGGCAACCGCCCGCAGGTGAGGCCGGTGCTCTTCGAAGCGACCGGCGAGCCAGTCTCTTTCCGCCATTCGTCACATCTCCGGTTCGCCAGGTGTCATCGCTTCAGAGACACGGCAGAAGGTATGAATGTGACAGGGAGAAGGAAGTAGAGATGGCGCATGGACTGATTCTGGTCACCGGAGGGACGGGAGGGCTGGGCCGGCGGGTCGTTCCGCGACTGGGCGAGGCCGGGCGGCAGGTGCGAGTGCTCAGCCGGAGACCTCATGAATCGACGGAGGGGATCGAGCATGTCGTGGGCGACCTGACTAAGAACGAGGGCGTCGAGGCCGCCGTCGACGGAGCTGAGGTCATCGTTCATTGCGCGGGGGTCGGCAAGATCAAGGATGACCGGGCCCAGGCTCAGAACCTGGCGCGAGAGGCGAAGAAAGCCGGAGTGCGCCACCTGGTGAATATCTCAGTGGTCGGGGCCGATCGGATCCCGGTGGTGAGCGGTGTCGACCGCGCCATGTTCGCGTACTTTGCATCGCAGCTGGCCGGCGAGCAGGCAGTGGCCGAGTCCGGCTTGGCCTGGACAAACCTCCGCGCCACCCAGTTCCACGACGGCTTCGTCCTGCTCATGGTCCAGGCGATGGCGAAGATGCCGGTCGTGCCCGTGCCGGCAGGGTTCCGGTTCCAGCCCGTCGACGCGGGCGAAGTAGCGGAACGCCTGGTGGAGTTAGCCCTCGGCGAGCCGATGGGGCAGGTGCCCGACATCGCCGGACCAGCCATCTACCCCGCGGCGGATCTACTTCGCGGGTATCTGATGGCAACGCATAAGCGCCGACTCCTGGTCCCCGTCCGGATGCCCGGCGGGGCTGCCCGAGCTATCCGGGCGGGCGCCAACCTGGCTCCGGACCGCGCCGTCGGCCGGCGCACGTGGGAGCAGTTCCTGGCCGAGTGGTCGAATGCATCAACAGGGGTTGTCCGGCCGGCTGTCGGCTCGGGCTGACCATGGCAGAGTGGGCTCGATCCCTGCGGCCACCAGGGCCCTCGCGACGTTCCCGAAGGGTTGGCAGACCGTGCGCTCAGACGGGATCATGCCCGCAGCCGTCCAGGACTCCTGTGTCGGGAACCGGCCGCACTCCTCAATGAATCGGCGGCCCGACTCCAGCGCCTGGGCCTCACGGGCAGCCTCCTCGTCCACCCACTCAAAGGCTGGCCGCCCATTATTCCCGGGGGAGTTCGTTCGTAAGTGGGAACTTCGGTTCGGTTCCCCCAAGAGGATTCGAGCCGCTGTCCTTCATCTCCCGACACCCCCATGAGGCCCCGAGGCCGCGCCAAGGCCGCCTACACGGGCTCGGATGGTTGAGCGCCGAGCTCACGGAGCCAGGTGATGACGTTCTCCCGCCGGGTGCCACGTCCACCAGCGGCGTCGAGCGGCGTTCCCTTCGCGTAGTCGGGCACCCAATTCAGATCGGCGCCGCGCCCGAGCAGGTACTCGGCCGCCCGACGCTGGCCGGCGGCGCACGCATGCCAGAACGACTGAGACACCTTGCCTGGATCGGGCTCATTGCCGAGCAGTTCAGTCAGCCGCGGCACGAGACCAAGTGCGGCGGCGATCCATGGCACCTCGACTGACGCGCCACGCGCCACCAGCAGGCGGGCGACATGCCAGCATCCATAGCCGACCGCGTTTGCCAGAGGCGAGCCGATCGAGCCGTCCGGTACCTCGATGTCGGCACCGGCATCGATGAGTGCCTCCGCCACGTCGACATCGTCGCTGCTCGCGGCCCAATGCAGTGCGGTTTCCGATCTCGGCTTCGGATCTCGTGCATTTGGATCGGCCCCCGCTGAGACGAGAAGGCGGACGATCTGAACGCCATTGGGGAAGTAGCCAGGCCAGTCCGCGACCACGTGAAGTGGAGACCGCGTTCCGCCTTTGCGACCCGCCATCCGCAACCGCGCAAGAGACGGGTCCGAGGCGAGGAGGCGTTGCAGGCCCTCGACGTCACCGGCACGAATCGCGGCGACAAGCTCGACGGCGACCGCATCGCCTTCTGGGATCGTCCTTTCGACAGCTTGGCCGGACACCGGCTACTGAGCTTGGGTCCGTCGCTTTGGCAAGCGATGGGCCACGCCCTTATGCGGCAGCCTTGCTTCGAGCCCGGCGAGGATCAGGTCCAGGCCCAGGTCGAACTGGCGGTCCATATCGCAGTCACACATCAACCTCGCGACCTCGACGAGGTGGGTGGGAGCATCCTTCGGAAGGGTTCGCGTGATGCAGACGATCTGTTCCAAAGGCGTTGATCCCTCGGGAGGCGGCGAAGCAAGTTCGAGCATCGCGTAGCCCGCGGCAAAGGCCACCAGCGTGCGGACCATCTCGGCCGCCTTGTCTATCGTCAGGCCCGCAGACTCGAGGGCGACTAGCGCCGAGTCGATCGCCTCCAGCGCAGGCCCGGGCAGGATCCCTCGGCCGAGCAGCAGGCCGTAGGCCTTGGGGTGGGCCTGGGCGACGGTCCTGAGCGACGCGGCGAAGGTGCGCATCGACTCCTTCCAGGACGCCACTTCAGACGGGATCCGAACCTCGCTCCACAGGACCTCCGCGACGCCATCGAGGAGGGCGTCCTTGCCGCTCACGTGGTTGTAGATCGACATCGGATCGACGCCGAGTTTGGCGGCAAGCTGGCGCAGGGTCAGGGACTCCAGGCCCTCCTCGTCGACGAGCTCAAGAGCCGTCCCGAGGATGCCGCCGCGGGAGAGCTGGCCCCGCCGTGGTTTCGCTGTTCCAACCGCAACTGCCACTCCGGCTCGCCTCCTTCCATGGTAACCTACAATGTAGATTTGATCGTAGGATGTAAGTGTAGCCCAAGCGAGGCGGACAGGCAAGTTGGAACTCGAGACGTGCTTGGCAAATCAACGGCAGGGAGGACTGACATGAGCAGCATGGAGCTCGACAGCCAGGCAAGCCTTGGTGACTTCATCGCCAACTGGCGCAGGATCACCACCGACGACACCGACGAGATCGCCCGGCTGACCAGGGGCGGCTATGCGCTAATCGGGTTGACCAATTTCGGGGAGCGGCCGGTCACGAGCAGCCGCCTGGCGGAGGTGATGGGCTGGCCCGTGAGCGAGGCCGAGGCGCTGGCACGGCAGGGCGGGTGGGGAACGCGGATCGAGGACGGGCTCATCACCGTCAACCCTGAGGGCGCGCCATCGGCGCCCCGGCGGTACCTCCAGATCGGTGACCGCCGGGTCGGGGTGACCGGCTGCGCGCCCGACGTCTTCCTATATGCGCCCCTGGTCCGCCCCTCCCTCCAATTGGACGAGACCTGTCCGGTGACCGAAACGCCCATCCGGCTCACGTTCACCCCCAACCGCGTTGAGAGCGTCGACCCCAGCGGCGCC
Source organism: Candidatus Dormibacterales bacterium (assembly GCA_050735015.1). GTDB lineage: Bacteria > Chloroflexota > Dormibacteria > Dormibacterales > Dormibacteraceae > JBOHUX01. The sequence goes on from JBOHUY010000321.1 coordinate 7,274, forward strand.
GTCGTGGTGATGCCCCATCCACGGGAGCTCGACCAGCCCGAGAGCGGCTTCGATCTCGAGGAGTGCCGCACCGACCTCGACGGCAACCTCTGCTCGCAGTGCCCCTTCTACTCCTCCGCGGAGGCGGCGCAAGGATGGGCGGCCGCTCATCCCGGCGGCCGACTCTTCCCCATCCGCGAGGCGTGGGATCTGAGCTTCTTTCGAGAGTGGCGGCAAACGATGTCGGAGCTCCTGAACCTGGAGAGACTGAGCCATGCCGGGTAGCCCAGCGATCGAGGCGATCGGGCTGCAGAAGACCTACGGCCGCGGGGCGCAGGCGTTGACGGCGGTGAAGCCGACAACCCTGTCCGTGCCGTGGGGGCAGGTAATCGGGCTGTTGGGGCCAAACGGCGCGGGCAAGACCACGATCATCAAGATGATCAGCGGGCTCGTCACGCCAACCGCGGGGACGGTCCGCCTCGCCGGCTACGACGTGGCGCGCCAGCGCGCGCACGCCGTCCGCCAGATCGGCGCGGTCTTGGAGGGCTCGCGGAACGTCTACTGGCCGCTGTCAGCGTGGGAGAACCTGATGTACTTCGGCCAGCTGAAAGGGCTGCGGGCAGCGGAGATCAAGCCGCGGGCCGAGCGGTTGCTGACGGAGCTGGGGCTGTGGAAACGAAGACACGAGACCGTCGGCTCCTTCTCCCGCGGCATGCAGCAGAAAGTCGCGGTCTCCGCCGCTCTGATAACCGACCCGCCGATCATCCTGCTCGATGAGCCCACCATCGGGCTCGACGTGGAGGCGGCCCGCACCTTCAAGGACTGGATCCAGCATCTGGCCCGCGACGAGGACAAGACGATCGTGCTCACCACCCACCAGCTCGAGGGCGCCCGGGAGCTGTCGGAACGGATCGTGGTTATCAAGGAAGGGGAGGTCATTGCCGATCTGCCCACCGCCGAACTGCTGGCCAGGCACGCCGAGAACCGATTCGAAATCCGAGTCACCGGATTCCTCCATGACACCGCGTTGCCGGCCGGCGCCAAGACCGAGCCGGATGGCGACCAGACCCGGGTGCTGCTGCCGGGCACGGATTCACAGTCGATCTATTCCGTTCTGGATCGATTACGGGCTGCCGGCGTCGGACTGATCTCGGTCGCTCAGGCACAACCGATCCTGGAGGAGGTCTTCATCCGCCTCATCCACAACGAACCGGCCGATGCTCGCGAGCAGGCCAAGGAGGTGGTCGTGTGAGCACTATCGCCGCTCCGCTCGCATTCCAAACGCGGCTGGCCCGAGTCGAGATGGTCAAGGGGCTGCGGCTGATGTGGCGGCGTCGATCCCTGGTCGTCGTCGGAGCGATCGTCTATGGAGCGACCTACCTCGGCATCAGCCTGTTCATCGGCGGCGGCCACATCGTCAAGCCTCTAATGGTCCGCACCCTGCCGGCGCTGATGGCCGTGGTGGTCGCGAGCGTCGCCTCGGTGGAGGGCGTCGGCGGCATCGCCGAGGAGATCAACGGCGGCACGTTGGAGCAGACGCGACTGTCCCCGGCAAGCTCGCAACTGCAGGCGCTGGCGCGGATGGCGGCGCTGGCCATCGAGGGACTGGCTGCGGCCACCGTCCTCGGCATCGTCTTGGTCGTGGGTGTCGGACTGGATGTCAAGCCGCAATCGGCTGTCTTGATCCCGGCCGGCCTCACCGTCCTCGACGCGCTCGGCTATGGCCTGATCATGACCGCATTGGTCGTTCGAGTTCCCAGCATCGGAGCGATCAGCCACGTCGGCAACATGGGGATCATGGCCTTCGGTGGCATGGTCGTCCCCATCAGCGTCTTCCCACAGGGTCTGCAGTTCTTCGCCAAGTTCGTGCCCACCACGCTGGGCGTCCAATCGATCAACACCATCCTGGCCGGCCACGGGCTCGGGGCGACCTGGTCTTACGGCACGCTGCCCTGGCTGCTGATCCACACCGCGGTCGTCCTGGTGGCTGGTTTCAGCCTGTACGAGATCAACATCCGCCGCGCCCAGCGCGAAGGAGGGCTCGGCTCGCGATGAACACCGCGATCGCCCTGCGCAACGAGATCAGCAAAGGCCTGCGCTTCGCCTGGTCCGAACGCCTGCAGATCATGATCGAACTGCCGATGTTCGCCGTCTTCATCATCCTGCTCGGACCGCTGATCGGGCAGGGCAACAGGATCGCCAGCGGACAGGTCAACTGGTCCCTTCACAGCGATACGACATCGGTATTGATCGTCTGGTTCGTGCCGTTCATCTTTTTCTACATGCAGGTCGTGAAGATGTTCTGGCGAATCCTTGGCGAGATCCAGGCCGGCACCCTTGAGCAGGTCTTCCTATCACCGCTACCACCTTGGCTCGTAGCCGCGGCCGGTCGCGTCGTGGCCGCACTGCTGGAGACCCTATTCGTCGCGGCCGCCACCTACGCCATCGTCTCTGTGTTCGTGCCGATCCACCTGCACTGGAGCATCGCAGCCCTCCTGCCGACGATCGCGGTCGTGATCGCCGCCATCGGTCTGTCCCTGATCATCGCCGGCGCGACGCTGGTCTACAAACGGATCCAGATGGTCAACGACGGCCTCCTTGTCCTGGTGATGATTTTCAGCGCCAGCGCGTTGCCGTTGATCCAAGTCCCCGGCTGGTGGGCCGACCTCAGCCACGCCTTTCCCCTCACCGATGCCATCGGCAGCCTCTACAGCATCATGGTGGCCCAACACCCCGTCACATCGGCCTGGGGAATCGGAGGGCTGGTACCCCTGCTCACCATTCCAACTGTGTACCTGCTCGCCGGCATTGGCATCTTCATCCTCGGCGAGCGAGTCGCGAAAAACCGCGGCACCCTCGGTCGTTACTGACGACGAGTTCACTCGGCAAGCACCCCACAGTCTTCCCCCAAGACGGGCCGGGATCCCGCCCGCGTGGAGGAGCCGGCCGGTGCCCGTGGCCACCGCGAAGATGCCGGCCAGCTCGCCTTGGCGCGTGGTGGCCTCGCTGCGGGCTTCCGCCGGGACTGGAACGTGGTCGACGACGAGCCCCTCGCGTCTCCCGCCCATGCCCTTGGCGCCGGACGCCGAGGTCGATCCTCGTGCCGCCCGCCCCATGACGCCCAGTCCGGGCCATGGACCGGCCGGGGGCGCTCCAGATCGCCAGGCGGGAGGCCTCGGGGCCAGCACATGGCGTGAGGCTGAAACCGGCCCCACACTGCGCGACGGAAGAAGTGCACCACCGCATGCGCCCCTCTTACCCGTCCCGCCTCGTCGAGGACGTGGTCGGGCTCGTCGGCCCCCGCGCCGTCGCGGGTTCGCCTCCTCGATCCACAGCGCCGACGTCGGCTCTCCCGGGCCACCGGGTGGGCGCCCCGGTTCCACTCCGTCCGCGAGGCCTGGCAGGCGCTGCCGCCGGCCGGCTGAGGAGCGGTTCCCTCCCTCTTCGCTACCCCGCCGGCTCTGAAGCCGCCGGGGACGGCGCCGGCGAAGGCGGCACCCTCGTGAGCGGTTGTCTGGCGCCCTCGAACAGACCCTGTCGGGCTCCCGGCCTGCGCAGGACGAGATCGAGCCAGGCCCCCGCCATCATCGACGTGACGAGGGCGAGCATGACGAGGCTGACGTAGAAGCGCTCGTCGATGATGTGCGCGCCGTAGGAGACCGAGGCGAGCACGATGGCGGGACCGCCCCTGGCATTGAGTGCCACGGCGAGGTTGCGAGCCGACCCCTTGGCCTGGCCGGAGAGCCGGGCACCTGCGTACGCGCTCGCGGCCTTGACCGCGCATGCGTAGGCCAAAAAGCCCAGGAAGAAGAGCGGGTCGAAGTGGCGCAGAAGGTCGAGCTGGAGGCCGACGATGGCGAAGTAGACGGGTATGAAGACGGCGAAGGAGAAGTTGCGGACGGCCTCGTGCGCCTTCACGTGCGCACCCTCGAGCCGCCCCGCAAGGATCCCAGCCACGAAGGCCCCGAAGTAGGCGGCCACGCCCACCCAGAGGGCGAGGGCGGTCAGGGCCAGAAGGAAGATGAGCTGGAACGCCACCGGGCTGCTCTTGGCGAGCACGTTCCACCTCAGTTCGGCGAGACGCTGGAGGAAGCCACGTCCCAAGAGCAGGGGCAGGCTGAAAAAGGCGGCCGAGGCGATCACGTAGTAGACGGTCGAGGGCGGCGTGTCGGGCCGGATGCCGAGGAGGGAGGGGAGGTTCATCGTCCCTCCGCCGGTCGGTGCGACCATCCCCAGCGCGACGCTGAGGATGATGAAGAGAATGACGTCCTCGAAGACGGCCACGGCGAGGACGATCCTGGCGAACGGGGTCCCGAGGATGCCGAGGTCGGCCATGATCTTGGAGATGACGGGCACGCTGGTGACGGCGATCGCGCAGCTGAAGACCAGCAAGAAGGCGGCCTGGCTGTGCGCGCTCCCGACCAGGCCGGTCGGCCTCAGGACGAGCAGGAAGAGCACGCCGGCGCCGAAGGGGACGACGTTGCCCATCGCCGCCGTGACGATGGCGGTCCGGCCCTCGCCGCGCCGCGTGCCGGAGCGCAGGGCGGCTCCCGAGCAGAACATGAGCATGAACAGGCCCAGCTGAT
>JBOHUY010000322.1:0-2602 GCA_050735015.1 Candidatus Dormibacterales bacterium
CCAGGAACCAGGCCGGGGGCCGGGCCCGGCTCAGGCCGCGGTCAGGCTCGATTCGGAGGGCTCCAGGGCCAGGGCCAGGATCTCGCTCACGTCGCGCACAAGGTGGACCCCCAGCTGCTCCAAGACCTCCGCGGGCACGTCGTCCAGGTCGGGCTCGTTGCGGAAGGGGAGGATGACCTCCTTGAGGCCGGCCCGGTGCGCCGCCAGCAGCTTCTGCTTGACCCCCCCGATGGGGAGCACCTTGCCCTGCAGGGTGACCTCTCCCGTCATGGCCACGGTCGCGCGCACGGGGCGGGCCGTGAGCAGGCTGGCGAGGGCGGTGGTCATGGTCACGCCCGCCGAGGGCCCGTCCTTTGGCACCGCCCCGGCCGGGACGTGGACGTGGAAGCGGCGGTCCTTGAAGGCGTCCTCGTCCACCCCCAGCGCCTGCGCGTGCGAGCGCACGTAGGAGAGGGCGATCTGGGCCGATTCCTTCATGACGTCCCCCAGCTGGCCGGTCAGGGTCAGGCCCTCGCCGGGCATGGAGGTCGCCTCCACGAAGAGGACGTCGCCGCCCACGCCGGTCACGGCGAGGCCGGTGGCGACGCCGGGGACGCCCGTCCGCTCGGCCGCCTCGAACTGGAAGCGGGGCTTGCCCAGGTACTCGCGGAGGTCGGCGGCGCGCACCACCACGGGGGGCTGCAGCCGGCCGGCGTCGAGCTTGGTGGCGACCTTACGCAGGACCTTGCCGATCTGGCGCTCGAGGTTGCGGACGCCCGCCTCCTGGGTGTGCTCGCCGATGACCGCGCGCAGAGCCTCGTCCTCGACCTCCACCTCGGAGGGCTCGAGGCCGTTGCGGGCGAGCTGGCGCCCGATCAGGTGGTCGCGCGCGATGGCGACCTTCTCGAGCTCGGTGTACCCGTCCAGCCTGATCAGCTCCATGCGGTCGAGGAGGGGGCCCGGGATGGTGTCGGAGACGTTGGCGGTGGGGATGAACAAGACCTCCGAGAGGTCCAGCTCGACCTCCAGGTAGTGGTCCCGGAAGGAGTGGTTCTGGGCCGGGTCCAAGACCTCCAGGAGGGCCGAGGAGGGGTCCCCCCGCCAGTCCGAGCCGACCTTGTCGATCTCGTCCAGCATGATCACCGGGTTCATCGTGCCCGCCTCGCGCAGAGCCCTCGCGATGCGGCCGGGGAGGGCGCCCACGTAGGTGCGGCGGTGGCCCCTGATCTCGGCCTCGTCGTGGATGCCGCCCAGCGACATGCGCGTGAACTTGCGGCCGAGGGCCCGGGCCACCGACTCGCCCAGGGAGGTCTTGCCCACGCCCGGGGGCCCGACCAGCGTGATGATGGCGCCCGAGCCACGCCCGCCGGCCACCTCGAGGTTCTTGTGGCGCAGGCGGTTGCGCACGGCCAGGAACTCGATGATGCGCTCCTTGACGTCGTCCAGGCCGGTGTGGTCCTGGTCCAGGATGCGGCGCGCCTCGGTGATGTCGAACTGCTCCTCAGAGCGCTTGCCCCAGGGCAGCTCGAACATCCAGTCCAGGTACGTCCGGATCCAGCCGTGCTCGGGGTTCTGCTCGCTCGTGCGCTCGAGGCGCCCGATCTCGCGCTCGACCTCCTTTCTGACCTCGGCCGGGAACTCCGCCTCCTCCAGCCGCCGGCGGTACTCGGAGGCGGCGTTGCCGTCCTCGTCGCCCAGCTCCTTGCGGATGGCCTCCAGCTGCTGGCGCAGGATGAACTCGCGCTGGCGCTTGTCCATGCCCTCGGTGACCTCGCTCCGGATCTTCTCGCGGAGCGTGGTGTCGGCGAGGACCTCCTTGGTCCACTCGATCAGCTTGGAGAGGCGGGCCTCCACGTCGAGGGTCTCCAGGATCTCCACCTTGCGGGAGAGCGAGAGGTCGGGCGAGTAGCCGGAGAGGTCGGCCAGGTGGCCCGGGTGCGTGATGCCCCGCACGACCTGGACGATCCCGGGCGCGCCCCGCTTCTCGAGCAGCTCCTCCACGATGGCGCGGTACTCGCGGGCCAGGACGCGGGCGCCCTCGGTCGAGGTCTCGGGGTCGGGGGCGGCCTCGGCCCGCATCCAGAGCGCCCCCGCCGTCTCCGTGGCGGCGCCCGAGGGCAGGCCCCGGTGGAGCCCGCGCAGGCTGGCCACCTCGGCCCCGTTGGGGAGCCGCCCCGACTCCTCCACGCGCGCGATCGTGCCCACGGCCGCGTAGCGGCCCTCGATGCGGGGCACGAGCAGGACCAGGTGGTCGCCTCCCAGCGCGGCCTGCACGGCCGCCCGGGCCTCGTCCGTCTCGATGGCGAGCGTGACCGCCATCTGGGGGAAGACGACGGCGTCCGCCACGGGGAAGACGGGGAGCAGCTGCTTCGGTCTTTCTTCCAACAGAACCTCCGTGGGAGTGGATACCCACCGGGGGCGCGAGGCTAACGCCTCAGGCGAGGATCGCATCAAGCAGGAGCGCGTCCACTTCGCGTTCTACCACTCTCAGGCCGAACGCCTGCTGGAGGAGAGTGCGGCCGCGCGCCGCGCCCACCGCTTCGTCAGGGAGCTGCGCTTCGAGCATGTCGCCGACGACGTCAGAAGCCGGAGGAGGTCGACCGGCCGGCTATTCACCCCTTCG
>JBOHUY010000323.1:0-15909 GCA_050735015.1 Candidatus Dormibacterales bacterium
CCCATCCAGATGGGGACGGGCGGCGGCGAGGGGTTGATGCCGCAGGCCTCGACCCTCTCCCAGCGACCGCTGAAGCTCACCAGGGGTTCGGCCAGCAGCCTTCGCAGCAGCGCGATCTGCTCTTCGACGCGCCGGCCCCTGTCGTCGAACCGCATCCCCATCCCGGAGAACTCGGCGGGGTTCCACCCGAGGCCGACCCCGAGGCGGAAGCGGCCGCCTGACAGGATCGCCACCTCGGCCGCCTGCTTGGCGACCAGAGGGGTCTGGCGCTGGGGCAGCACCAGTACCTCGGTCGCCAGCCCCATGCGGGCGGTGCACCCGGCCATGTAGGCGAAGAGCGTCATCACCTCGTGGAACGAGTCCTGATCCGTGTAGGGCCCGAGCCGCTCCCACGCTTCCCGGTCCCGGGGGCGGTGGCCGAGCACGTGGTCGTAGGCGACGACGTGCGCGCAACCCGCCTCTTCCAACCGCGTCACGTAACGGCGGATGAAGGCGGCGTCGTCCCCGGCCTCGGTCTGGGGGAAGACCGCCCCGACCTTCATGCCGGAGCCGCCTCGCGACCGAGGTCCCGGCTTCTAAGGCCGGCCGACCGGGGAGCTTTCGTCTGGGGCGCCGGAAAGGCTCTCAGGGTCGGTCCAGCTTAGCGACCAAGGCCAGCAGAAGGCGTCTCAGGTCGGCCTCCGCGGCCATGTGCGCCTCCAGGTGTCGCTGCTGGTCGGCAAGCTGGGCGCTCAGCTGGTCGCGCTGCCGCCGCAGCTCCGAGAGGACCTCCTCAGCCGGGGTGGGGGAGGGCTCGCCGATGGGCGGTCCGGGACGCCGGGGCTCGGGGATCTCCACCAGATAGCGGCCACGCTCGTCGCGCGAGGCCGCCAGCCGGCCGGCCCGGACCCGACGACGCACGGTGTCGACGGATACCCCCAGCCGGGCTGCCGCCTCAGGAATCCCGGCCCGGGCCATGGACCGCCCTCCTGCCCGAGCCCACCCCGCCAGCATAGGCCGTCGTGCACCGCCTCGGCAGCCGGGTGGCGCACGACGGTGGGCAGGCGTCGGGACGCCAGAGAAGCCACACCGGGGCGCTGCCGTCCGGGCGCTTAGGCACGCATAGGCAAATGGGATGCCACCCGGCTCGCGCAGGGCCCGTGCGCGGGTCGGGCGCGGAGCCCGTCTCAGAGGTCATGACGCGGCCTGCGCCGACCCACGATCGTGACATAGGCAATGGTGGCGCACCCACATAGGCTAGCAGTGTGCATAAGCATAAGCAACCGGCAGGCGGCCCGCGGGCGGGTTCCCCTGCCCGAGACCGTGGTCATGTCGGGAGGGGCGCGGGGCGATATGGCCCAGGTAGAGAAGGGATCAGGGGCGATATCATGATTAGTTGTATGGCACTGCGCTTAACGGAGAACGGGTGAGGCTCTTGCCTCGCGGCGTTTGGTGGCCCGGAGTCCACGCGTCCCCGCCGCTGCGGGCGCGCCCGCAGGACTTCGTGGGCCGTGATGCGATCCCCGACCTGCGCTCCCAGCTGGAGGCCACCCTCGACGCCGTATGGGAGGCGGAGGCGGGCTGGCGCTTCGACGACCGGCTGGACCTAGCGGAGCGGCTGAGTCGCTGACGTGGGGCGCCGGAGGGGGCGTTCCGGGGCGCTTTGGGGACCCGGCTCGAGGGGCTACTATCTGGCCCGTGAGCAGGGTCGCAGGGATGAGGGGAAAAGTGCTCATCGTGGAGGATTCGCCCGACACCGCGGAACTCGTCTCGGCGATCCTCGACGAGGAGGGATTCGACGCCCTCGTGACCCAGAGTGCGGAGTCCGCCATCGAGATGCTGGAGGCGGGCATGCCCGCCGCGGTCTTCCTCGACTGGGTCCTCCCGGACAGCCCCGGCGTGGACGTCTGCCGGTGGTTGCGGGGCCGTAACCCCGCCATCCCAATCATGTTCGTGAGCGGGCGCAACGACGAGGCCACCATCAGCCGGGGGCTGGACGCCGGCGCGGACGACTTCATCGTCAAGCCCTTCCGCCGATCGGAGCTGGTGGCGCGGCTGGAGGCCCACCTTCGCAAGGCCAACGCCCTCGGGCAGGCGCGCATCACGGAGCCGCAAGAGGGCCCGCGCGAGCTGGTGAGGGTGGGTGAAGTGACGGTCGACCTGGAGGCGCGCACGGTCGCCGTCAGCGGGGAGCCCGTCACCCTGGGTGCGCTTGAGTTCGAGCTCCTCGAATTCCTTTGCCGTCACCCCGGGGTGGCGGTCTCCCGTGACCAGATCCTGAACCAGGTCTACGGGTTCACGAACCCGATCTCCACCGAACGCGTGGACCTGCTCGTGCGGCGGCTCCGCGCCAAGCTCGGGGAGGGCCTGGCGCGCGGCGGGCAGATCGTGGCCGTGGCCGGCTTCGGGTACAGGCTGGAGCGGCGGAGGGCAGAGGGGAGAGGACCCGACCAGGAGAGGCGGGCCGCGGACCGGGCGTGATAATCTGGAAGGCGCCGTGGCCTACGTCATAGTCCAGCCCTGCATAGGGGTGAAAGACGCGTCGTGCGTGGAGGTGTGCCCGGTCGACTGCATCCACACGGACGACGCCGCGGACATGTACTACATCGACCCCGACGAGTGCATCGACTGCGGGGCCTGCGTAGATCCCTGCCCGGTGGACGCCATCTACCCCGAGGACGAGGTCCCTGGCGAGTGGACGGAGTTCACCAAGATCAACGCCGACTACTTCAAGAAGTAGACGGTCCGACCGCCGAGAACCGCCGCTTGGCCAGGCACGCCGTCACGCTGATCCCCGGGGACGGGGTCGGCCCCGAGATCGTGGACGCCACCGTTAGGGCGTTGGAGGCGACCGGAGTCTTGTTCGAGTGGGACGTCCAGCAGGCCGGGGAGAACGTCATGGCCGAGTTCGGGACGCCTCTGCCAGACCATGTCCTGGCCTCTATCCGGAAGAACAAGGTCGCCCTCAAGGGGCCCATCACGACCCCCGTAGGAACCGGCTTTCGAAGTGTCAACGTGGCGCTCCGGCACGAGCTGGAGCTCTTTGCGTGCGTGCGCCCGATAAAGGCCTACCGGGGGGCGCGCAACCTCCGCGACGACCTCGATTTCGTGATCGTGCGCGAGAACTCCGAGGACATCTACGCGGGCATCGAGTTCCAGCAGGGTACTGCCGACTGCCAGCACCTGATCGACGAGATCGGCGCTCTGAGCGGGAAGAGGATCCGGCCCGACAGCGGCCTCTCCATCAAGCCCATCTCCACGTTCGGTACCCGCCGCATCATCCAGTACGCGTTCGACTACGCTCGCAAGCACGGGCGCCGGATGGTGACGGCCGTGCACAAGGCCAACATCATGAAGCACACGGACGGCCTCTTCCTGGCCGTGGCGCGCGAGGTGGCCGAGCAGAACACCGACATCGAGTTCAACGACCGGATCGTCGACAACATGTGCATGCAGCTGGTGCTCCGGCCCAAGGAGTACGAGGTGCTGGTCCTGCCCAACCTCTATGGGGACATCGTCTCCGACCTGGGGGCGGGCATGATCGGGGGCCTGGGGCTGGCGCCGGGGGCCAACATCGGCACCGAGGGGGCCGTCTTCGAGGCCAGCCACGGCAGCGCGCCCAGGTATGCGGGCATGAACCGCGTCAACCCGATGGCCGTCATGCTCTCGGCGGTGCTCATGCTGCACCACCTCGGGGAGGACATGGCGGCCGACGCCCTGGAGGGCGCGATCGCCTCCGTCATCGAGGAGGGCAGGGCGGTCACGTATGACCTCAAGGAGCGTCGCGACGACCCCACGGCGGTGGGGACCAGCCAGGTCGCCGACGCGATCGTGGAGAAGCTGCAAGCCGGGTCTTGAGCGGGACGCCGGACGAGCCGATCAGGCGCCTCCGGCGGCTCTGGGACCAGCACCGCAGGACACCGTTCCCGGCCTCCGGCACGGCCGACCCCCGCCTCCAGGAGATCGCGTACTACGAGTCCTGGCTGGGGACGATCGTCGAAGCCACGCTCGCGTCGGGATCCCTGGCGGCGCCCCACCGGCCCCTCCTGACCCTGAGGCGGAGCGAGGGCAACCAGGGCCTTTGGGCGGCGGCCGCCGACCTGGGCGAGCCGGTGCGCTCGTACGTCGCCCGGCTGATCGCCATCGAGGACCTGCTGGGAACGTTCGGGGCCGACGTGTAAGCCCGGGGCTGACGCGGCCGCCCCGCGCAGGTAACATCGCGCCGGAATGCGCACCCGCGGGATCGCCGCCCTGCTGGTCTCGGCGGCCCTCGGCGTCACCACGAGCGCGTGCTCCCAGGGCCCCTCGGCGCCCGCCGCGGCGCGGCCGGCGGCCCCCACGGCATCCCCCTTGGCCGGCCCCAGCCCCAGCCCCACGCCGGCCATCGTGGGACCCCTGACCCTGGAGAGCCTCTTCCACCCGCCGTCGGCGGTCCCGGACGACCCCTTCCACTACAGGACGCTGCTCGCCACCGGGGACGTGATCCCGGCGCGCATGGTGAACGTGGAGGCGACCAGGCGGGGCGATTTCATCTGGCCGTTCCGGCCCACCGCCCCGCTGCTGCGGTCGGCCGACATCGCCTGGGTCAACCTGGAGACACCTCTGTTCGCGGGCTGCCCCCTGGCCCAGACGGGGTTCACCTTCTGCGGGGACGGGCGCTTTGTGCAGGGCCTCTCCTTCGCCGGAGTCGACGCCGCCAACCTCGGCAACGAGCACATCCACAACTACGGGCAGCAGGGGGTGGACGCCACCATCCGGCTTCTCGACTCGCACGGCATCGCCTACTCGGGGCTGGGCCACACCGCCTTCTTGAACGTGCGCGGCTTCACCTTCGCCCTGCTGGGGTTCAACGACGTCGAAGAGACGCTCGACCGCGCCGAGATGAAACGGGAGATCGCGTCCGCCCGCACGCGCGCGGACGTGGTCGTGGTCCAGTTCCACTGGGGCAAGGAGTACGAGCGCCAGCCGATGGCGGCGCCGGGGGTGGCCGCCGACGACCCCGTCACGCTCGGCCACCTGGCCGTCGACGACGGCGCCGACCTCGTGATCGGAAACCATCAGCACTGGTACGAGGGAGTCGAGATCTACCACGGCCGGCTCATCACCTACGCACACGGCAACTTCGTTTTCGACCAGAGCTGGTCGGAGCAGACCGAGGAGGGGGTGGTCGGCATCTACAGCTTCTACGGGGACCGACTGGTGGCGGCCCGGTGGGTCCCGGTGCACGTGGACGGACTCGACGGACAGCCGAGCGTCATGCCGCCCGGGCCGGCCGCCAAGGTGCTCAGCACCATGGAGGCCGCGAGCAAGCAGCTGGCGGCCCGCCTGGGGGAGCCCACCTGAGGTCCAGAGCCCGGCCTAGGTAGAACCACGCCTCTGTCTCCCCCGTCCGCGCCCGGGGACACTAAAATCCAACTGCGAACCCGTGATCGGGCGCTCCGCCGTCACCACACGCGTCCCAGCAAGAGAGCGCCGCCCGAGCAGGAGGGGAGACCTCCGCAAGAGGCGGGACTTCATCGTGCTGGCGACCCTCCTGGTCGCCAGCGCCGCCGCCACCGGGGCGACCGCGACCGGCCTGATCCGGCCCGACGCCGGGACCCCGCCGCGCTCCCGGGTGGCGGCCGCCACGCGGGCCGGCGGCCCCGCTTCCGTCTCCTACGGCTTCGCCTGGCTCCGGCGGCACGGACAGCCCGCCCTGGACGTCCACGCCGCGGCCGCCATCGTCGTCGATCTCGACACGCGGACCGTTCTCTGGGCGCTCTCGCCCGACCTGCGCCGGGCCCCCGCGAGCCTCACCAAGATGGTCACGGCCATGGTCGCCCTCGATCACGCCTCGCCGCAGCAGGTCCTGACCGTGCCCGCCGCGGCCGCGGCCATGCCCCCCGACCGTATGGGGCTCGGGGAGGGTGACCGGGTCACAGTCGAGGACCTTCTGTACGGGGTCTTCCTCGACTCGGGCAACGACGCCGCGGAGACCCTCGGGACCCGCATCCTGCCCTGGGGCCGTTTCGTGCAGGTCATGAACGAGAAGGTCAAGCAGTTGGGCCTTACGGGCACGAGGTTCGTCAACCCTACCGGGCTCGACGCCCCCGGGCACTACTCCACCGCCTACGACCTGGCCGTCATCGGCGGCTATCTGGAGGAGCACTACCCGCTCCTGGCGCGGGTCGCCGAGACCCGCGAAAAGTGGATGTCGGCGGGCCCCGGCCACAAGGCGTTCGACCTCCGGACCCTAGACAAGATGCTCGCCATCTACCCGGGGGCCACCGGTCTCAAGACGGGGTTCACCGACAACGCGGGAGGCTGCCTGGTGGCGACGGCGACGCGGGGCGGCCGCCATCTCCTGGCCGTGGTCCTGGGATCCGACGTCTTCTTCACCGACGCCACCCGGATGCTGGACTACGGTTTCTCGGTCACGCCCACGGCTCCGGGCAGGGGGCCCACCGCCACACCCTAGAATTCCGGACGATGATCCCGATCGAAGACGTGCGGGCCCTGGAGATCCTCGACTCGCGCGGAAACCCGACCGTGGAGGTGACCGTGCAGACGCCTGTCTCCCTCGGGCGGGCCGCCGTGCCCTCGGGGGCGTCGACCGGCGCCCACGAGGCCGTCGAGTTGAGGGACGGGGACAAAGACCGCTTCGGCGGCAAGGGGGTCCGCCAGGCCGTCGCCAACGTGGAGGGCGAGATCGCCGAGGCCGTCCTGGAGCTCGACGTCCTGGACCAGGCCGGCCTGGACGGCGTCATGAGGACGCTGGACGGCACGCCCAACAAGTCCCGGCTGGGGGCGAACGCCATCCTGGGGGTCTCTCTGGCGGCCGCGCACGCCGCGGCGCGCGCCCTCGACCTTCCCCTCTACCGCTACCTGGGAGGGGCGCAGGCGACGGTGCTGCCCATGCCGCTCGCGAACATCCTGAACGGCGGCGTCCACGCGGACAACAACGTGGACCTGCAGGAGTTCATGGTCTGCCCCGTGGGGGCGGAGACCTACGCGGAGGGCGTACGCGCGGTGGCGGAGGTCTATCACTCGCTGAAGAAGGTGCTGGCGGGGCGTGGCCTCAGCGGCGGCGTGGGCGACGAGGGCGGCTTCGCCCCCGGCCTGGGCTCCAATCAGGAGGCGCTCGAGCTCATCGTCGAGGCCATCCAGGCGGCGGGTTACGACCCCGGGCGCGAGGTCGCGATCGCGATCGACCCCGCCGCCAGCGAGCTCTACGAGGACGGCGCCTACCGCCTGGCCGGGGAGGGCAGGACGCTGACCCGAGAAGAGCTGGTCGATCTCTACGCGGGGTGGTGCGAGAGGTTCCCGGTGGTGTCCATCGAGGACGGCATGGCTGAGGACGACTGGGAGGGCTGGGCCCTTCTGACCAGGAGGCTGGGCGACCGCGTGCAGCTGGTCGGGGACGACATCTTCGTGACCAGCGTGGCGCGGCTCCGCGAGGGCATGGAGCGGGGGGTGGGGAGCTCCATCCTCGTCAAGGTGAACCAGGTCGGAACGCTCACAGAGGCGCTGGAGGCGATCGAGGCGGCCCGCTCGGGCGGATACGGCGCCGTCATCTCGCATCGCTCCGGCGAGACCGAGGACACGACCATCGCCGACCTCGCCGTGGCGACGGGAGTGGGGCTGATCAAGACGGGCGCTCCCGCCCGCTCCGAGCGGGTCGCCAAGTACAACCGGCTCCTGGCGATCGAGGCCGAGCTCGGCCGCTCGGCCCGATACGCGGGCGCGACCCGACTCGCCTTGAAGGCGCGATGAGGATCGCCTCGCGGGCGGTGCACGCCGGCCGCGAGACCGCCGCCCGGGACCCGCTCGGGCCGCCCATCTTCCAGACCTCCGTCTACGTCTACGACGACCTCGACGACTACGACGCGGTCGCGTCAGGGCGTCGTCCGGGCCACGTCTACGCCCGCAATTCGAGCGAGAACGCCGCCATGCTGGAGGAGGCGCTGGCCGACCTCGAGGGGGCGGAGGCGGGGGTGGCGGCGGGCTCCGGAATGGCGGCGATCCTGGTCGCCATCCTGGGCCTGGCGCCCCGTCCCTCGCCCATCGTGGCGCCGAGCGACCTCTACGGCGGCACGTCCGCCCTCCTGGCGCAGGACCTGGCCCCTCTCGGGTACGAGGTGAGGGTGGTCGACTTCCGTGACCTGGAGGGCGCGGGTCGCCTCCTGGAGGGGGCGGGCCTTCTCCTCTGCGAGACCATCAGCAACCCCCTGAGCCGGGTCTCGGACCTGGTCGCCCTCTGCCGCCTGGCCGAGGAGCGCGGGGTTCCGGCGCTGGTGGACAACACCTTCGCGACGCCCATCCTCTGCCGCCCTCTGGAGCTGGGCGCGACAGCGGTCGTGCACAGCGCCACCAAGTACATCGGGGGCCACTCGGACCTCCTGGCCGGGGTCGTCGTCGGCGAGGGCGCCGCGATGGCCGGCGTGCGCGCTCGCGCCGTCCGGCTGGGGACGACGCTGGGCCCCTTCGAAGCCTGGCTCGCGCTGCGCGGCCTGCGCACGCTGGCGCTGCGCATGGAGCGCGTCAGCCAGAGCTCGCTGAGCGTGGCGGCCGCCCTGGAGGGGACCGCCGGCGTGGCCTCCGTGCACCATCCCCTGCTCCCCTCCTCCCCCGACCGCGAGGTGGCGGCCCGCATCCTGCCCAAAGGGGCGGGCGGGATGTTCGCGTTCGACCTCGAGGGCGGGGCGGAGGCGGCGCGGCGCATGCAGGCGAAGCTCCACATGGTGCGCTTCGCGGCGAGCCTGGGCGGCGTGGAGACCACGGTCTCCTACCCCGTCATCACGTCTCACCGCTCTCTTAGCGAGGAGGCGCGCCTGCGTCTGGGGATCGGAGGCGGGACGGCGCGGGTCTCCACGGGGCTCGAGGATCCCCGGGACATCGTGGAAGATCTCCTGACCGCGCTCGGGGGCGCGCGGTGACGCATGCGCCTTTACACGCTGGTGCAGCTCCTGGAGGCCGTCATCTTCGCGATCGTCCTTCTCTACGGGCTGGCCACCCCCTACACCTCCCTGGCCGCGCTCGGCGGTGGCCTGCTGGTGGGACTCGCCGTGCTCAACATCCTCGCCCCGGAGGGGGGCACCGTGGTGCGGCGCTCGCTTGCCGGGTACGCGCTGGGGGCGCTCTTCGCGGTGGTCGCGGTGGCCCTCCTCGCCCGGCACGGAGCCTGAGCCCCACACCTATTCGGCCGGCGGACGGAATCGGCGGCCCGGACGGGCGGCTTCGTACACTCGAGAGACGCTCGCTTCGTACACTCGAGAGATGCTCTTGGACAGGGCGCGGGCCGACAGCGTGCTGAACCTGGTCGGAAACACGCCCCTCATCAAGGTCGACCTCTTCGAGCGGGAGTTCCCCGGCCTGGAGGTGTACGCGAAGGCGGAGTGGTTCAACCCGGGGGGGTCGGTGAAGGACCGGGCCGCCCTGGCCATGATCGAGGCCGGCGAGCGGGAGGGGCTGCTGGGGCCCGGCCGCATCCTCATCGACTCCACCTCCGGGAACACCGGGATCGCCTACGCGATGGTGGGGGCGGCGAAGGGCCACCCCGTCACGCTCGTCATGCCCGACAACGTCAACGAGGAGCGCAAGCAGGTCGTCACCGCCTACGGGGCGGAGATCGTGTACTCGGACGGCATGGAGGGCTCGGACGGGGCCATCAGGCTCTGCCGGGAGATCGTTGCCCGCGACCCGGGGCGGTACTTCTACCCCGATCAGTACTCCAACCCCGCCAACCCGCTGGCCCACTACGACGGCACGGCCATCGAGATCCTCGAGCAGACCGGGGGCCGGGTCACCCACTTCGTCGCCGGCCTCGGCACCACGGGAACCTTCACAGGCACAGCCCGAAGGCTCAAGGAGCATGACGCCTCCATCGGGGCCTTCGCGGTGCAGCCCGACGACGCCTTCCACGGACTGGAGGGCCTCAAGCACCTGCCCACCTCCATCGTCCCGGCCGTCTGGGACCCCTCGCTCGCCGACGAGGTCTTCTGGGCGCCCACCGAGGCCTCCTACGACCTGGCCAGGGCGCTCGCGCGGCGGGGGCTGCTCGTCGGGCACTCGTCGGGGGCCGCTCTTTGGGGTGTGAAAAAGCTCGCCCAGCGGATCCGAGAGGGGGTGGTCGTGACCATCTTCCCGGACGGGGGGGACCGCTACCTGTCGACCGGACTCTACCGTCTGGGGGGACGCGGCACGGGCCGCGCGCAAGGGCGCCGGTGAGGATCGACCAGCCGGCCCTCGACGAGATCGCGCACCACGGTGAGGAGGGCTATCCCCACGAGGTCTGCGGGATCATGATCGGACCTCACGGCGACGACCGCGTGACAGAGGCGAGGCGTGCCCGCAACACCGTCGTGGAGAGGGCGCGCGACCGCTACGAGATGGACCCGCTGGACCAGATCCGCGTCCAACGTGAGTGCGACGAGAGGGGCATGGAGGTGCTCGGTTACTACCACAGCCATCCCGACCATCCGGCCCAGGCCTCCGCCACCGACGCCGGGCGGTCCTGGGCGGGATGGTTCTACCTGATCGTCTCGGTCACCGAGGGCCGGGCCGGGGATCGCAACGTCTTCGTGGCGGAGAGGGACGGCGGCCCCATGCGGCCGGAGCCGCTCGAGGTGGTGGAGCGTCGCTAGGCGGCGCCTGCCGAGACGCGGTTCAGACGCCCAGCGCGCTCTCGGCGGCGGTGTCGCCGGCCCCCACCGCCTGACGCCGGGCTCCGTAGTCGGGAAGGATCACTATCGGCTGCCTCTCCTGGTCCTCGATGTCCTTGACCTCGAGGAAGAACCTGTCCCCGCTGTAGTGGATGAGCTTCATGTTCCGGTTCACCTCCTCGAGGAGGTGGATGCGGTGGCGGTCCCCCAGCCGCTTGAGGGCCACCTGCATGATCGCGAAGGCCATCTTGGAGAGCTCGAAGAGCTCCTGGTTGCGGTGGATGCGCATGCCCAGGTCCGACTGCGCGATGCGGTTGAGCCCGAACGTCTCTAGTATATCTATGAGGAGGCCCATCTCGACCCCGTACCCCGTGAAGAAGGGGACTTTCTCTAAGAGCTCCCGCCGGCCCGCATACTCGCCCGACAGAGGCTGGAGGATCCCTGACAGCTCCGGGTAGAAGAGGTTGATGATGGGCCGGGCCGTGAGCTCGGTGACGCGGCCGCCGCCGGCCGTCAAGAGGTCCGAGCCGAAGTTGAGGGGGCGCCTGTAGAAGCCCTTCACGTAGCCGATGCGGGGGTCGGCGAGGAGCGGGCCCAGCACTCCGAACACGAATTGTGGGTGGATGTTGGAGATGTCCGTGTCGCACCAGGCGATGACGTCCCCCTTGAGGGCGTAGAGGCTCTTCCAGAGCGCCTCGCCCTTGCCCTGGTAGCTGCCCATGGAGGGCAGGATGCGGCGGTGGTCCAGGACCGAGACCCCCATCCCGCGCGCGATCTCGACCGTGCGGTCGGTGGAGGCGCTGTCGATGACGACCACCTCGTCCAGGAGGGGGTACCGCTCCACGAGGTCCTCGGTGATGACCCGGATGATCTTGCCGATGGTCGCCTCTTCGTTGCGTGTTGGGAGCGCGAGGCTGATGGTGAGGCCCTGGCTCTTCTTGAGCTGAACGAGCCGCGCCAGGTCCTTGAACTCGCGCGAGTGAAAGGTGTTCTCGGCGAACCAGCGGTCGACCAGGGTGGAGACGCTGGGCCGCGTGTCCCGGCCGAAGGGATACGGCAGCTCGGGGTCGACGGGGGGCCGGCCGGCGCTCGCGCTCTTGGCGATGACGACTGTCCCCGGCAGCCGGCGGACGGTGCGCTCGAGGGCGGAGCCCACCACGGTCGGGGAGCGCACCGCCTCCGAGTAGGCGCCCAGCACGACGGCCTGGTGGCGGGCCGCCTCTTCCAGGATGGCCCGCCCGGGGTGGGGGGCGTCCACCTCGAGCACGGTCGGCCGAGGCTCGGCCGCGCTCTCCACCAGCTGGTGGAACTGCCGGCTCTCGCGGCGGCGCCGGTCCTCGGGCTGTCCGGCGCGGTAGGCGTGCATGGCCGTCAGCGAGGCCCCGTGGAAGGAGGCCAGCGCCCGGGCGGCGGTGAGAGCGAGCCTGGCGCTGGCGCCCCCGCGGATGGGTACGAGGATGCTGCGCAGCGTCTCCGGCTCGCCGCCCCGGTCCCCCCCGTGGCGGACCAGGAGGAGGTCGGTGGGGGGGTCGGAGACGAGATCGTCGACGACGGCTCCGAAGCGGTGGCCCCGGTGGCTCGCCAGCCCCGGCCACTCGAGGATGAGAAGGTTGGCGCCGCTCTCGTAGACGGCCTCCCGGATCCCGACCGCGACGTCGTGGGTGACGCGGACCTGGACCCCGACGCCCGCCTCCTGAAGGCCCGGAAGCGAGGTGATGCGCTGCAGCAGCGTCCGGTAGCGGCGGGCGACGGTCACGCTGCGCGCGATGGGCCGGCCGTAGGGGACCTCCACGACACCGAGCAGGCGCCCAGTGCCGCCGTGGTGGCGGAGGAGCGACTCCGCCAGGTCGAGAAGCCGGGGCGCCGCCGCGGCTCGAATGACGGGGACGACGATGTCGAGGCGCCCTTCAGACAATCGAGCCCTCGATGGCGGCCTCGATCGCGGGCCGGATCGCTTCCCACGAGCGCGTCCTCATCACCCGCCTCCGCAGGCGGGCGGGACGCGAGCCGAGCGCTCTCGAAAGGGCCTGGGCGACCGCCTCAGGGCCCCCGCCCGGGGGGAACCTGACCGGCCCGCCTGCGCCCACCTCCCGCAGGATGGGTATGTCGGCACACACGATGGGGGTCCTCGCCACGCCGGCTTCGACAACGGGCAGCCCGAAGCCCTCCGACTCGCTCGGGAGGAGCATCACGTCCGCCCGCCGGTACAGCTGCGCCATCATCTCGCCGTCCACAGGATGATCCCCCGTCCCTCTTCCGTGCCGGTGACAGAAGACGACCGCCCCGCGGGTGGCGGTCTTCTCCACGAGGGCGTCGAGGCGGTCCTGGTACGCGCTGTTGCGGGCATCGTGCGGGCCCAGCGGCCCTGTGACCACGACGCGCAGGTCCGGGTACGCAGGCAGCAGCAGGGCCGCGGCCTCGATGGCGAGCTCGATCCGCTTGCGGGGCGTGACGCGGACGGGCACGAGCACGAGGGGGTCGGCCGCCTCGAAACCCGCGCGGCGGGCGAGCTTGCGGAGGGCTCCCCCCAGGCCCATGAACGCCAGCGGGTCGATCCCGTTGGGCACCACCCGCACCTGCCGGCGCGGCAGCCCAAAGGCGGCCGCCAGCTCGGCCGCCCTGGTCCGCGACACGGTCAAGTAGCGGACCCCCGGCTGGGCGCGGCTGATGAGGGAGTAGGGCACCCCCGGCCGCCGGAAGGCCCGGTAGCGGGGGTTCACCGCCGCCACGTCGTGCGTCCACGCCAGCAGGGGGCGGTCGAGGCTCAGCAGCGAGGCCGTCAGCGCGAGGTTGAGGGGCATCGTCATGGCGTTGTGCACGATGACCAGGTCCCGGTCCGCCGTCAGCGGGACGAGGGCGCCGGAGATGTCGCGCACGAGGGGTCCCAGGCTCCTCGACATGTCTTCGCCGGCCGCCAGGCCGGCGGTCAGCTCCTCTACCCGGGGATGCCTGGAGTCGATCTCCGGCACGACCCTGGCCGCCCCTCGACCGGCGATGAGGACGACGTCGTGCCCGGCCGCGGCCAGGAGCCGCGCGTGGGCCCCCATGATGTCCTCGACCCCGCCGGGCACGGGCGGCGCGGCGTAGTGGACGAGCGCGAGGCGGCGGCGGGTCAGGCGGGAAGCTCCAAGGTGACGCCGGCCGGAGCCCTGTCCACCGCCACCCGGGGTGTTCCGCCGGTCTGCTCGACGGTGAAGTCCAGCGTGCCGCCCGCCACCTGCATGCCCTCGACACGCAGCCGCTCGAAAAGGCACGTCTTGAGGGGGTCGATGCGCACCCGGCCGGCGAGGGCGTCCGGCTGGACCCCGGCCAGGATGCGCAGGAAGTGGAAGACGGCGCCCGCCCCCCAGGCCTGCGGGCTGCAGCTGACCAGGTACTCGCACGGGCCCGAGTGGAAGCGCCCGTCGCGGCCGAAGCCGCAGAAGAGCTCGGGCAGGCGGCCGTCCGGGAAGCGCATGCCCGCCTCCAGGACCGCCCGGCAGAGCCTCTCGGCCTCTTCCCGGAAGCCGTAGCGGACCATCCCGGCGGCGATCATCTAGTTGTCGTGGGGCCAGACCGAGCCGTTGTGGTAGCTCATGGGGTTGTAGTTGACGGCGGCCGTGGAGAGCGTGCGCACGCCCCAGCCCGAGAACATGTCCTTGGCCATGAGCCTTTCCACGAGAGGGGCGGCGCGCTCCGGGCGGACGATCCCGGACCAAAGGCCGTGTCCCGGATTGCTCGATATGGACCTGACCTGGTGCTTCGCGGAGTCGAGCGCCTGGGCGAAAAAGCCCGCCTCCGGCATCCAGAAGAGCTCGTCGAAGCGGCTGCGCATGCTCTCGGCCTGCGTCTCCAAGGAGGCCGCCTTCCCGGCCTGGCCCAGGTGGCGGAAGACCCGCGCCAGGCCCCGCTTGGCGTGGTACGCGTAGCCCTGGACCTCCACGAGCGTGGCCGGGAGGGGGGCCGGTTCCCCGTCAGGACCCACCAGGGAGTCGAGCGAGTCCTTCCAGCCCTGGTTGCGGACTCCCAGTCTGGCGTGCTGCGTGTACTCCACGAACCCGTCCCCGTCGAGGTCGCCGTACCCGTCGATCCAGGCCAGCGCGGCCATCACGTTGGGCAGGAGCTCGCTGAAGAGGTCGAGGTCCCCCGTCCAGTCGAGGAGCTCCAAAAGCAGCACCAGGAAGAGCGGGGTGGCGTCCACCGATCCGTAGTAGGGCGTGTGAGGGATCATGCGCAGGTTGGCCAGCTCGCCGGTCCGGAGCTCGTGGAGGATCTTCCCCGGCTCCTCCTCGCGGGTCTCGTCCACCTGCCGCCCCTGGTGAGCGGCCAGGAAGCGCAGCGTGCCGCGGCCCAGCTCGGGGTTGAGCCCGAGCGCCTGGACCGACGTGATGAGGGCGTCCCTTCCGAAAGGCACCGCGTACCAGGGCACGCCGGCCGTGGGGAAGAGACCGGAGGGGAGGTCGTCGCAGAGGATGCGAAGGTCCTCCTGGCTGCGCCACAGCAGCCCCCGGTCCAGGACAGGGTTGTCTGATCCCAAGCGCGTGCAGGCGTCGTTCCAGGCCGCGTAGCTGCGCTCGAGCGACTCCAGCGAGCGGTCGAAATCAAACTCTGGCTCGGGCTCCTCGTCCCCGGTCCAGGTCAGGATGTTCACGAGCAGGACGCGAGTCTCCTGGGGCCGAAGGCGCATGGGAAGGCGGGCCCTGCCCCGCAGGAGGTGGGGGACCGGCTCAAGGACGACCTCGGTGTGACGGCGCAGGCCGTCCAGGCCCGTGTAGGCGAAGAGCAGGCCGGTCTCGGTGCTGACGGGTTCCTCGGGGGCCCCGCGCGGCCTCAGGCCCTGGTAGCCGCGCACCTCGAAGATGTCCAGGAAGTCGGCGCCGAAGGCGAGCTCCACCTCGATCTCCACCGGCGCGCGGTTGCAGTTCTGGATGCCGATCCGCTCGTGCAGCCCGCGATGGACGAACCGGGTCCGCCGGATGCTGAGGCTCTGGCGGCGGATCATGGAACCGTCCGTGCCCCGCAGCGAGGGGTTGACCAGCTGAAAGGTGGCGACGTAGGCGCGGTCGATGCTGTGATTGAGGAGGATGGGGCGCTGCCCGCAGAGGGTCAGCTCGAAGGCGGAGAGGAAGCGCGTGTCCGACTGGTAGAGCCCGAGGCCGAGCTCGTTCCCAGCCGCCACGTCGCCGGTGACGTCTGAGACGACGAACACGCGGTCCTCCTTGAGGATCACGCGGTCTTCAAGCACTCCGACGATTCTATGGGCGGGCTGGGGCAGGCCCTCGAAGGCGGCGCCGGCCACCCCGGATCGGAT
>JBOHUY010000324.1:0-7777 GCA_050735015.1 Candidatus Dormibacterales bacterium
GGCCGCCTCCGTCCGGGTGCTCTGGATCCTGGTCAGGGAGACCTCGCGCGGCCGCCGCGTGGCGGGGCGCATGCTGGCGGTCACCATCGACCCCGGGGGCGAGGACGCCGCCTCGGCGGCGCGGCGCGCCCTCCAGGACCTGGCGGTTTCGGCCACGCCCGACACCTTCTCGGCGGGCATCGACAGGGAGCGCGGCGTGATTCTCGTGCACGAGCTCCCCCGCAGAGGCGGGGGGCCCGGGCTGGCGTTGCGGCTGTGAACGCCTGGCTGGTGGCGGCCGCCGTCCTCGCCCTCAGCCTCATCCCCCTCCAGTGGGTCGCCTTCCGGCGGGGACCCGCCTCGGCCCTGGTCGCCCTCGACCAGGCCGGGATGGTGGCGGTGGCCGCGCTCATGGCGCTGACGGTGGGCTTCCGGCGCGCCCCCTTCATGGAGCTGCCCGAGGTCCTGACGCTGGTCGCCTTCACCGGCAACCTGGCCTTCGCCCGCATGCTCGAGAGATGGGTGTGACGGGGGCCTGGGGGGCCGCCTCGGCGGGGCTCCTGGCGGCCGGCACCGCGGTCGTCGCGCTCAGCTGCCTGGGGGTGCTCTCGGGCCGCACCGCCTACGACAAGCTCCACTTCACGGGTCCCACGAGCGTCCTCGGCATCCCCCTCATCGCGGCCGCGGTCGTGGCCGCGGACGGCTTCAACACGGCGGGTGTGATGGCCTGCCTCGTCGCCCTCACGGCGCTCTGCCTGGGGCCCCTCACGACGCACGTCGTCGGGCGCTCGCTGAGGGTGCGGGCGGGCGGCCGTTGGGAGGTCACAGAGCCGGGGCGCTCCCGCGGGCGGGCGCGAGGCAAGCGCCCGGGCGGCGGCCGCAGGTGACCACCTCGGAGGTCCTCTTCGTGGCCGTCTTCCTGGCCGTCGCGGCCGGGGGGACGGCCGTGGCGCTGAGCCGGGACCCCCTCCGGCAGTCCCTCAACGCGGGCCTCTTCGGTCTCGCGCTGGTCCTCCTCTTCTACGTCCTCCAGGCCCCTGACGTGGCCCTCTCGATGATCGTGGCCATGGCCGTCGTGCTCCCCCTCGTGGAGCTGGTCGCCATCGCCAAGACGAGATGACGGGCGCGCCCGGAACCCTGGGCTCCGGCCTGGTCCGGCCCCCCCCCGCGAGTGGCGGGCGGCCGTGAGCAGGCGCTTTCGCACGGGCCTTTTCCTCGCCGCCGCCCTCCCCGCGGCCGCCCTCTGGTGCTGGGGCGCCTGGGGCCTGCCCGGCTTCGGGCGCTACCCGGGTCCCTATGGCGACGTCATCGACCATCTGGTCACGCGCCAGCGCCACGCCACCGAGGCGGTGGCGGCCGTGACCTTCGACTACAGGGGCTTCGACACGCTCGGCGAGGAGTTCATCCTCTTCACCTCGGCGCTGGGCGCCGCCGTGCTCCTGCGCGCCCTGCAGAGCGAGCGTGACGGGCGCTCTCCACGGGCCGCGTCGGGGCGCCGGGCGCCGGAGGCCTCCGAGGCGACGCGCCTGGCGGGGCCGCTGCTGGCCGCCCCGCTCGTCGTCCTGGGCATGTACGTGGTCACGCACGGCCACCTGACCCCGGGAGGCGGCTTCCAGGGCGGGGTCATACTGGCCGCGGCCGCCTTCGTGGTCATCCTGTCGGGGCGGCGGGTCGAGCTCTCCCCCCTCCTGCCGCGAGGACCCGCGGAGCTGGGCGACGCCGTGGGGGCGGCCGGGTTCGCCGGACTGGGCCTGGCCATGATGGCCCTCGGCGGCGCTTACCTCCAGGACCTCCTGCCTAAGGGGGTGACCGGCCAGCTCGACTCGGCCGGTTTCATCCCCATTCTCAACGCCCTGGTCGCCCTCGAGGTCGCCTCCGCCCTCGTCCTCATCGTGTCGGAGCTCTTGACCCAGCTCCAGGAGCCCGGGCGTTGAAGCCGGCGGGGGCACCGTGACCGCCTTCCCCGGTTTCCTGCCCTACGCTGTCGGCGGCTGGCTCTTCCTGGTCGGCCTCTACGGCGTCGTCACCAGCCGCAACCTCATCCACCAGGTCGTGTGCCTCTCCGTCGTGCAGGCCTCGACCTACGTCGTCATCCTCGCCGTCGGCTTCCGGACGGGGGCGGCGGCGCCCGTCTTCTACGACATCCCCAGCACGGTGCGCGCGGTCGACCCCGTCGTGGCCGCCTTGACGCTCACCGACGTGGTCGTGGAGGCGACCGTGACCTCGGTGCTTCTGGCCCTGGTGGTGCAGGCCCAAAGACGCTTCGGCACCCTCGACCCCGAGCGTATAACCCCTCTTCGGGGGTGACGTGAGCGGCCTGGCGCCGCTCTCGGTGGCTGTCCCCCTCGGGATGGCGGGCGTGGTGGCGGCCATGGACCTCTTCCTGCCCCGCCGCGCCTACGAGCTGACAGCCACGTTGACGGCGGCACTGGTCGCGGCCGCGTGCCTGGTCCTCCTGCTGCAGAGCGGGCAGCACCCCCTTGTCTACTGGTTCGGGGGCTGGAGGCCGCTTCCGCATGGCGTCGCCATCGGCATCGCCTTCGCCGTCGACCCCTTCGGCGCCGGCATGGCCTTTCTGGCCTCGTCACTGACGCTGGCGGCCCTCGTCTTCTCCTGGCGGTACTTCGACGCCGTGGGCAGCTTCTACGACGCCCTGATGCTGGTCTTCATGGCGGCCATGGTCGCCTTCTGCCTGACCGGGGACCTCTTCGACCTCTTCGTGTTCTTCGAGCTGGCGGGCGTGGCCGCCTTCGTCCTGGCGGGCTACAAGGTCGAGGAGAAGGCGCCCCTGCAGGGCGCCTACAACTTCGGGGTCACCAACACGGTGGCCGCCTTCGTGATCCTGCTGGGCACGGCCCTGGTCTACGGCAGGACCGGCGCCCTCAACTTCGCTCAGATCGGGAACGCGCTGCGCGGGCAGCCGGAGGACGGGCTCTTGGTGGTCGCCTTCGTGCTGCTCATGTGCGGCTACTTCGTCAAGGCGGCCATCGTGCCCTTCCACTTCTGGCTGGCCGACGCGCACGCGATCGCGCCCACGCCCGTCTGCATCCTCTTCAGCGGCGTCATGGTGGAGATGGGCCTCTACGCGGTCTGGCGCGTCTACTGGACGATGTTTGGCTCCACGCTCGGCCCACATGCCGGCGCCGTGCGCGAGATCCTTCTCGTGGCGGGGGCGCTGACGGCCCTCGTGGGGGCCGCCCTCGCCCTGTACCAGCACCACCTGAAGCGGCTCCTCGCCTTCACCACCATCGGCCACATGGGGCTTTTCCTGATCGGCACAGCCCTCATGACGCGGGCCGCGGTGGCGGGAGCCGCCATCTACGTCCTCGGCCACGCGGGCGTGAAGGCCGCCCTCTTTCTGACCGTCGGCATCCTCGCCCACCGATTCGGGAGCTTCGACGAGGTCCGCCTCCGGGGCATGGGCCGGCGCCTTTGGCCCCTGGGCCTCGTCTACGCCCTGGGCGGCCTCGCGCTGGCCGGCCTGCCCCCCTTCGGCACCTACCTGGGCAGCGAGCTCATCCAGGGCGCGGCCGCCGCCGCCGGCAGCCGTTGGGTGGTGGCCGTCTTCTTCGTCACCGAGCTCGTGGTCGGGAGCGCGGTCCTGCGCACCGCGGGGACGGTCTTCGCGGGCTGGGGGCGGCCCGAGTCCGGCTTCTACTCGAGCCGTGTGGGGGACGAGAAGGAGCCGGAGACGAACTCTCCCGGGCGCACGCCCGTCACCATGGTCCTGCCCGTGGCCGTCCTGATGGCCGCCGGGCTGGCGGTGGGCCTTCTCCCCGGCCTCGCCCAGGCGGCCGCCCACGCAGCCGCCATGTTCGAGGACCGGGCCTACTACGCGGGCGCGGTCCTGGGCCCGCCGGTGGCGCTCGGGACACTGCCTCCGGTCGCCCTACCGGCGCCGGCCGACCTCGCGCGGAGCCTCGGCGCCTGCGCCGGCGCCGTGCTCCTGGCGCTCCTGGTCATGCACCGCCGCCGCCTGCCGGTCCTCCTGCACGGGCCTGCGCGGCGAGTTCTGGCGGAGCCGCTGGACGGCCTCCGGCGGCTCCACTCGGGGGTGGTCAACGACTACGTGACCTGGGCGCTGACCGGCTTGGCGGCGTTCGGCCTGGCCTTCGCCCTGGCGGTCAGGTGACCCGCGCCGGCCGGCCCCGCCCGCAACAGCGTCCCTGACGGCCGGGCGCCCCGAACAGTGGGACTGCCCCGCGGAAGGGTGACCTTTCTCTTCACCGCCGTGGAGGCGGCGACCCGCCTGCTGCGGAAGAAGCCCGACACCCTTCCCCGACTGCTGGTGGAGCACCGGCGCCGGCTCCGCGAGGCGTCCGCACGCCGCGGTGGCGTCGAGGTCGACAGCCGGGGCAACGCCTTCTGCTTCGCGTTCGCTCCCGTCCGACGCCCTCGCCGCCGCCAAAGGGTCGCCTCGGGTCTGCATGCAAGCGCGGGTCTCCCGGACGGCTCCCCTCCAGCGTCCGGGCCGCGAGGTGGGGCCAGGCGCCGCTTCGGCGTGACCACGCTCACGGGGATGGCCCGGGCGAAGCGGACCCCGCCTCGCGGGTGGCATGATGGGCGTGCCGCAGCCCCCCTTCACTCAAGAGCACCCGCAGGGAGAGCCGGATGGAAGCGCCCACCTATGTTTCGAAGGTCCGCATCGTGCGGGAGGAGGGCCCCGTCCGGCTCGCCTACCTGCCCGCCTCGGAGCCGCTCAGGTTCGGGACCCACGACGCCGTCCGCGAGCACTACGGCACGGCTCCGGGCCAGTACCCGGACCACGCCACCACGCTCGATCACGTGGTGGCGGCGGCCGCCGGTTGACTGACCGGCACCCTGGGTGGCGCGCTGGAGGCGCGCGGGATCGAGGCCGGCGGCGGACGGCTCAGCTGCGAGGCCGAGGGCGACGTCGTCGTCGAGGACAAAGTCCTGGTCATCAAGTCGATCCGGGTCCGGTACCGGCTCGAGGGGTGCCCGGAGGACAAACGGGAGGCGGCGGAGCGTGCGCACTCCTTCCACGCCGCCCGCTGCCCGGTCGCCAAGAGCATCGGGGCCTGCATCCAGATCTCGACTGAGCTGGCTTTCGCCTGACGGCGGCGTTGACCACGCACGCCCCCAGCTTCATCCTTGCCCCATGACGGCGGCCCGGATCACCGTCCGCGAGCGCATCGACCCCCGCATCACGTCCTCTCTCTTCTCCAACTACCGGAGCGCCGCGGACGCGGTCATGGAGCTGATCGACAACGCCGTCGACTCCCGCCTGCCCAAGCGGCCGCTGGTGGTCCGGCTGGCCGTGCACCCGGCCTCGCTCTCTGTGATGACCGTCGGGGGCGAGGGCATGGGCGTGCGCGAGCTGGAACGCAACTACCTTCGCTGGGGCGGATCTCCCAAGCGCGGACGCCATCTCTTGGGCCAGTACGGCCAGGGCGGCAAGGCGGCCATCGGGCACCTGGGCAGGCGCTTCGCGGTGGAGGCCAGCCGTCCCCGCGACGAGGTGGCGTGGCGCTTCACCGACGACGACTACCGCGACCGCAGCCACCTCAAGACCTACGACGTCCTCGAGGTCCCGCGCCGCGTGCCGGCCGGCACCGGGTACGTGCGGGTCCGCATCGACGCCGTGGACACGCGCATCGACGTCAGGCGGCTGGGCCAGAAGCTGGGGGAAACGTACCGCCCCCTCGTCGAGGCCGGCGACCTGATCCTGGAGCTGAACTCCGCCGCGGTTCGCCCGGCCCCGCTCGCCGTCGCCGAGCGGGAGCCCTTCAGCGTCAACGCGGCTGGCGGCCGGCTCAGGGGCTGGATCGGCGTCGCCGACCCCGACCGCACCACGCCCGGCTGGATACCGGGACTCCGCTGCTACAAGCTGGGGCGGCTCGTCGTGGAGGGCGAGTTCTTCGGCCACCCGGGGCCGGCCCACGCCCCCGCCATGGCCAGGCTGATGGGCGAGGTCGACGTCCCTCAGGCGGCCTTGACCATGAACAAGAGTGACTTCGACAGAGACGCCGACGCCTGGCTCGAGGTCGAGGCCCGCATGCACCGCCTCCTGGCTCCCCTGGCAAGGCGGCTGCAGCGGGAGGACGAGGCGCCGCCGCCCGCCAGCGCCGTCAAGGTCGCAGAGCAGGTCAGGCGTCTTCTCGGGCAGGCCCTGCGCCTGGCCGAGCGCGAGGACATGTTCGCCGGGCTGGGGGCGGCGGGTTCCCCGCGCACACGACGCCCCCCCGCCGAGGCAGAGCTCCCACTCGAGGCGGTCGGGCACGCAGATGAGGCCGAGCCGGAGCCGGCCCCTCCCCCGCTCGAACCTCCCCGAGCCCCGGCGCGCCGGGGCTTCGGCAACATCGTCATCCGCTCCCTGGACCCCTCCGTCAGGAGCACGACCCTGATCGAGGAGGGCGTCCGGGTGGTCGTGATCAACGCCCGCTACCCGCTCTTCCAGGAGCGCCACGGCGACGTCTGGTACCAGCTTGAGACGGCGGCGCGGGAGATCTGCCGCGCGGCCGAGGGCTCGAGCGTCGCCGAGTACGAGCGCCGCGTCAATGAGATCCTGCTAACCGCCTTCCAGCTCCGCGCCCGGCGCCGGCGGCCGCGCGGACGCTCGGGCCAGATGCGCCTTCTGAGCGGGAGCTGACGCGCCCGGGGTACTTTACCCGGCGGGTTCGCGCCTGACGACCGAGGGCTCCGGGTCGCCTTCGAGCCCCGCCTCCTTCCTGCCCAGCTCCGAAGGGGCCGACTCCTCCAGCGGGGGGCCCAGGGAGAGCCGGTTCACGACGGCGCCCAGCATGATGAACTGGCTCAGGAAGTACAGCCAGGTCACGAGGAGGAAGAAGAGGGCGAAGGCGGCCCCGTAGGTGCTGAAGCCGTGGGTGAAGTGCATGTAGAGGGGCCAGATGAGGCTCAAGGCCTCCATGAGGACCCCCGCTACCAGGGCCCCCGGCAGGACTTCTACCGTCGTGAAGGTCTTGTGGGGGACGACCCGGTAGATGGTGAGCATGAAGAGCACCCAGATCACGGCCCCGGTCACAGGCGCCAGGAAGGGGACGAACCTGACGAGGGCCAGGGCAGAGTTGACGAAAACCGAGAGCACGATCGCGAGCGCGAAGATGGCGGTCATCCCGAGGGCCATCGCGCGCTGGCTCAGAAACCCCCTCTGGGGGACCCCGAAGAGCCGGTCCAGCACCCATTCCATGGTGGTGAAGATGCTGCCCCCGCCCCAGAGCATGCCCAGGATCCCGATCACGCCTAGGACCCCGGGGTGCCCTCGCACCCCGGAGAGGGTATGGACGAGGGCGCCGCGGGCGTCGGAGGGAAAGAAGCCGACGAGGGCGCGCTGGACGCGCCCCTGGAGGTGGGGGTCGTGGATGGCGAGGCCGAGGATCGCGAGGACTCCGAGCATGAGCGGGAACATGCTCATGAACATGCTGAGGGCGATGCTCTGCGCATAGTTGGCGGACTGGGTCTGCCCGTAGGCCATGACCACGCGCACCGGGTACCGCCTCTTGATCCAGTTCATCAGTGTCATCGCTGGGCGAGCCTCGCTCGAGCGGCAGCCGATCCTGCGCACGGGCGAGCGAGCCCGG
Source organism: Candidatus Dormibacterales bacterium (assembly GCA_050735015.1). Taxonomy (GTDB): domain Bacteria; phylum Chloroflexota; class Dormibacteria; order Dormibacterales; family Dormibacteraceae; genus JBOHUX01. The sequence goes on from JBOHUY010000324.1 coordinate 7,539, forward strand.
CCACCTCACAGATACCAGACCTGGACTGGCAAGACAAGTGTGCGGTTTCCCCACACCCGCCATATCAGGTCCGGGCCAATCGAAGCCGCCCGGGCCCCTCGACCCCCCGGCGCGAGATGGCCCCGGGCACGACAATGGCGGGCGTCGACGACGCGGGGGATCCGGTGGTGACGCCGGCTTTGCGGCCAGGCATCCCGAGCTGATGGCCGGGAAGGGCACCATCCGGCTCCGTGTCCGGG
>JBOHUY010000325.1:0-8635 GCA_050735015.1 Candidatus Dormibacterales bacterium
CGGTGGAGCCGATCTGGCTGCCCGGCTGCCCCAGGTTGAGGGGCGAGAGGTAGCCCGCCACGGCCGTCTTCGAGATGTGGATGGTGCCGATGCCGAAGATGCCCATGAGGAAGGTCTTGACGTCGCGCGAGACGGTCACCTGGAGCTGGCTGGACACGCTCGTCCTGGCCACCGTGACCTGGACGTTGTCGGCCGTGTCGGCGGTGTCGAAGCCGTTGCGGCGCGCCTCCGCCACAGCCCTGTCGGTGGCGTCGTTGCCGCCGCAGCAGGGGCCGAACTGGGTGGGCATGAAGACCACGCCGGAGAGCGCGGCCGCCTCCGCCGCCCGCTCCGCGGCGGCCGAGTAGAAGTAGGCTTCGGCGCCGTCGATGCCGAGGCCGGCGGCCCCGATGAGGGCGACGATGGCGGCGGCCACGATCACGATCGCCTGCCCGCGCTGGGAGGCCCCGCGGCGGGTGGAAAGGCGCGTCACGGGAGGGCCTCCGCCTTGAAGACCGTGTACTGGTTGAAGGTGAGAAGGCCGGTCCCCACGCCCATGGGGGGCACGAACTGCCAGACCACGCGGACGCCGATGGAGGTCTCGTTGGGGACCTTCTGGAGGCGCGCGCTCAAGGGGAAGGTCTGCTTGCCGGCGACCGGGTTGCCGGCGCCGTCGAAGACGTCGGCGGGGTCGGTGGACGAGTACTGGCCGTCGGACGATCCGGGCGTGTAGACGTCGATCTCCTTGAGGCTGGCGTCGTTGAGCCCGGAGCTGGCGGCCAGCACGCTCTTGACGATCAGGGCGTCGGCCTGGGGGGTGGTCATGCCGCCCTGGCCCCCGCCGATCTCGGAGGCCAGCCGCGAGCCCACGCGGGCGGCGCTGCCCCCGGTCATGGTGTCGGCGAAAAAGAAGGTGAGGTCCAGACTGCCGAGCAGGAGCAGGACGATGAACGGCGCCGCCATGGCGAACTCGATGGCGGACTGGCCGCGAGCGCGGGCCAGGGTGGCGAGCGGCGGGCGCGAGGGCCTCATCAGTAGACCTGGGGCTCGACGCGGAGGTGGTCCACGGCCGTCTGGTCGACGGCCGGCAGGAAGGAGTCGAAAAGGCCCGTCTTCCACCGGTAGGAATAGACGATGGTGACGCCCAGGTAGTCCCCGTTGGAGAGGGTGACGTTCCTGGTCGCCGGCAGCCAGTTGACGGTCCCGATGGGGGAGCCGTCCAGGTTGTAGCGGTTGACGTCGGTGGGGTCCTGGGTCAAAGCGCCGGTGCCGGCGTTGAGGTCGAGCTTGTAGACGTCCACCTCGGAGACCTGGACCAGGCCCGACTGGCCCAGGATGCTGGCGCGCACGGCCGCCACCGCCTGCTGGTCGGTGGTGGGGTTGTTGCCCAGCTCGGAGGCGATCCTCCCCGCCTCGGTCACGGCGAAGCGCGCCGAGGTGATGCTGAACATCAGCAGCATCGCCTCCAGCACCCCCAGCACCAAGAGCAGCATCACAGGGGCGACGAGCGCGAACTCCAGCATTGACTGGGCCGCCTGCCGACGCCCCGATCGTCGAACCGTCACACCCGGGTCCTCCCCAGCCGCCCCCGCACGGGGGGCGCGTGAAGAGCAAGACGCGGCCGGGCCGCCAACCTTGCGCTTCTGGGGGCGGGCCGGGGCCCGCCAGGCTCAGTCCGCCGCCCGGCCGACGACCGCCGAGAGTGCCGCCAGCTGCTCGGTGAGGGCGGCGAAGGTGGCGAAGTCGAGCGACTGGCCGCCGTCCGAGAGGGCCTCGTCGGGGCGAGGATGCACCTCCACGATGAGCCCGTGGGCGCCCGCCGCCACGGCCGCCAGCGACATGGGCGTGACCAACGACCACCGCCCGGTGCCCTGCGAGGGGTCGACCACGACGGGCAGGTGGGACATCTCGCGTACGGCGGGGACGGCGTTGAGGTCGAGTGTGAAGCGCGTGGAGGGTTCGAAGGTCCTGATGCCGCGCTCGCAGAGGACGACGCGGCGGTTGCCCTGCGAGAGGACGTACTCGGCGGCCAGCAGCCACTCCTCGATGGTGGAGGACATGCCCCGCTTCAAAAGGACGGGCTTGCCTGCGCGCCCCACCTCCTGCAGGAGCGCGTAGTTCTGCATGTTCCGGGTGCCCACCTGGAGCATGTCCACGAAGCGCGCCACGAGGTCCACCTCGGCCGGGCTGACGACCTCGCTCACGACCCTGAGCCCGGTCTCCTCGCGCGCCGCCGCCAGCATCTTGAGCCCCTCCTCCCCCAGACCCTGGAAGGAGTAGGGGGAGGTCCTCGGCTTGAAGGCGCCCCCGCGCAGGATCCTGGCCCCCCGCGCGGCCACGAAGCGCGCCGTCTCCAGAAGCATGGCCTCGCCCTCCACAGAGCAGGGGCCCGCCATCATGACGGGGGGGTGCGCGCCCCCGATGAGGACGCCGTCCACGTCTACGACCGAGTCCTGGGGCCTGAACTCCCGGCTGGCGAGCTTGAAGGGCCGGGTGATGGGGATGATCTCCTGGATCCCGGGCAGGTGCGCGAAGGCCTCCCGGTACGCGTAGGCGTTGGCGCCGATGCACCCGATGAGGGCCCTCTCCTCGCCCCTCGAGACCTCGGGCCGAAGGCCGACCTCCTTGACCTTCTCGATGACGGCCTCGATGTGCGCCGGCGAGGCCTGGTGGGACATGACGATGATCACGGCGCGGCCTCCCGCTCGCGCTCGATCTCGGCCCTGATGACGGCGGCGCCGCGCAGGTAGACGGGCTGGAAGTCCTCCTGGGGGCGGTCGGTGTTGTAGAGGAGCAGGACCCTTATGCACCTGGGCACCGCGCGCGGGTTGGGGGCGGTCACGTTCATGTCGTGCCCGCACAGGAGCGCGACCTGGTCCCATCCCAGCCGGCGGGCGGCGGCGGCCGGGAACTCCTTGTCCAGGTCTGTGGTCGTGGTGAGGAAGGCGCAGGCGATCTCGGAGGCCTGCAGGCGGTTGACCCGCGCCATCTCGCTGAGCAGCTCGCCGGTCGCCTCCAAAATCGCGTCCGGTGTGTTGGAGGCGGCCGTCACGGCGCCCCTCAAGCCCCTCACCGGCACTCTTTGAGCAGCTCCTCGGCGAGGCGCGCGGGGTCGCGCCCCTCCCCCACCTCGCGCACGAAGGCGCTCCCCACGACGGCCGCGTCCGCGAGCCCGCGGAGCGCCCGCATGTGCTCGGGGCGGGAGATGCCGAACCCGGCTGCCACGGGCAGCCGGCTGACCGCCCGGACCCGCTCCAAGAGCCCATCCAGACCGGGCGGCAGCTCGCGCCGGACCCCCGTGATGCCGGTCAGGGTGACGCAGTAGACGAATCCGGAGGCGGCCTCGCAGCAGAGTCGAAGGCGGGCCGGCGTGCTCGTGGGGGCGACCAGGAAGACGGTGTCCATGCCCTCCTCCCGGATCGCCTCCGCCACCTCGCCGGCCTCCTCTGGGGGAAGGTCGGGTACGATGACGCCGCTCACGCCGGCCGCCGCCGCCTCCCTGGCGAAGCGCCGCGCTCCCCGGGCCAGGATGGGGTTGACGTAGCCCATGAGCGCCACCGGGGGCCCCTCGGCCGCGATCTCGGCGGCGACCCCAAGGCAGTCGGAGAGGGTCACCCCCTGGCGGAGAGCCGCGTCGCCGGCGCCCTGGATGACGGGCCCGTCGGCGAGGGGGTCGCTGAAGGGGATGCCGACCTCGACGGCGGCGGCGCCCGAGGCGGCCAGGCGCCGCCCCGCCCGCGCCGAGGCGGCCAGGCTCGGGAAGCCCGCCATCAGGTAGGGCACCAGCGCCAGCTCCCCCGGGCGCCTGAGCGCCGACTCGAGCCGGCTAGCCGAAGCTCTCAACGCTGTCCATGTCCTTGTCGCCGCGCCCGCTCAGGCAGACCAGGAGGCCCTCTTGGGGGCCCAGCTCGCGCGCCAGGCGGCCGGCGTGGTGGAGGGCGTGGCTGGGCTCCAGGGCGGGCACGATGCCCTCCAGGCGGCAGAGCAGGCGGAAGGCGGCCACGGCGTCGGCGTCGCTCACGCTGGCGTACTGGGCGCGGCCGCTGTCGCGCAGGAAGGCGTGCTCCGGCCCCACGCCCGGGTAGTCGAGTCCCGCCGAGATGGAGTGGGTGTCCAGCACCTGGCCCTCGGCGTCCTGGAGCAGGTAGGAATAGGAGCCGTGCAGCACCCCCGGCCGGCCTCCGCCCAGCGAGGCCGCGTGGCGGCCCGTCTCGAGGCCATGCCCGGCCGCCTCCACCCCCACCAGGCGCACGCCCGGGTCCGGGATGAAGGCGTGGAAGATCCCGATCGCGTTGGAGCCCCCCCCCACGCAGGCCACGACCGCGCTGGGAAGACGACCCTCGGCGGCCAGGTACTGCTCTTTGGCCTCGTCCCCGATCACACGCTGGAGCTCGCGCACCATCTCCGGGTAGGGGTGGGGGCCGACCGCGGAGCCGATCACGTAGTGGGTGTTGGAGACGTTGGTGACCCAGTCCCGGATGGCTTCCGTGGTGGCGTCCTTGAGGGTCCTGGAACCGCCCGAGACCTCGACCACCGAGGCCCCCAGCAGGGCCATGCGGCGGACGTTCTGGGACTGCCGCCGCATGTCCTCCGAGCCCATGTAGACGGTGCAGTCGAGCCCGTGTCGCGCCGCCACCGTGGCCACGGCCACGCCGTGCTGGCCGGCCCCCGTCTCGGCGATGACGCGGCGCTTGCCCATGCGCAGAGCGAGCAGGACCTGACCGAGGGCGTTGTTGAGCTTGTGGGCGCCCGTGTGGCAGAGGTCCTCGCGCTTCAGGTGGATGCGAGCCCCTCCCCAGTGCTCGGTCAGGCGTTCGGCCAGGTAGATGGGCGTGGGGCGGCCCACGAAGGCGTGGCGCTGGGCGGACAGCTCCAGCTGGAAGGTCTCGTCCGACCAGGCCTCGCGCCAGCAGCGCTCCAGCTCGTCGAGGGCGGGCACCAGGGTCTCGGGCACGTAGCGCCCCCCGTAGGCCCCGAAACGGCCCCCCTCAGCCCTCATCGTCCGCCGCCCTGACCGCGGCCACGAAGGCGCGCAGCAGCTCCGGGTCCTTGCGGCCCGGCTCGGACTCCACCCCGCTGGAGACGTCCACCCCGTGGGGCCGGTGACGCCGCACCAGCTCGCCCACGTTGGCCGGGCCCAGGCCGCCCGCGATGAAGACCCGGCGGGTCGCGATCATGGGAGAGGCGAGCGCCCAGTCCCAACGCGCGCCCGTGCCCCCCCTCTGGTCCACCGACCAGGTGTCCAGCATGAGGGGGTCGGGCCAGGCCCCGGCTTCGGGCAGGCGGCCGTCGCGGACCTTGAGGACCTTCATGACCGGGGCCTTGACCGCGTAGCCGGGGGGCTCGGAGCCGTGCAGCTGGACGAGGTCCAAGCCGAGCATGGCCGAGATCTCGTCCACCCGGGCGGGCTCCTCGTCGATGAAGACCCCCACCAGCTGTGGCCGGCGCGGGAGGCGGTCCGCTACGGCCAGGGCCTGGGCGGGCGAGACACGGCGAGGGCTGGGGCAGAAGTGGAACCCGATGAGGTCGGCCCCGGCGAGCGCGGCGGCGACGCCGGAGGCCACGTCGCGCACCCCGCAGATCTTGACCAGGGTGGGGCTCACCGGACCACCAGCTCCCGGATCTTGGCGCCCGGGTCGGCCGCCCGCATGAGCGCCTCGCCGACCAGGACCGCGTCCGCGCCCGCCTCGCGCGCGCGTCGCGCGCCCTCGGCGTCGCCGATCCCGCTCTCGGCCACGACGAGGCAGTAGGCGGGCACCAGGGGGCGGAGGCGGGCCGTCAGCCCGCCGTCCACGGCGAAGGTCCTGAGGTCGCGGTGGTTGACCCCTATGACACGGGCGCCCGCGGCGACCGCGGCCGCCACCTCCGCCTCGTCGTGGACCTCCACCAGCGCCTCCATGCCCAGCCGCCGGGTCTCCGCGAGGAGTTCTCGCAGCCGCGCCTGGCCGAGGGCGGCCACGATCAGGAGGACGGCGTCGGCGCCGAAGGCGCGCGCCTCCAGGACCTGGTAGGCGTCGGTCACGAAGTCCTTGCGCATGACCGGCAGAGAGCAGGCGGCCCTCGCCTCGGCGACGTGCTCGGGACATCCCCCGAAGCTGGTCTTCTGGGCGAGGACGCTGATGGCGGCGGCGCCCGCCCGCTCGTAGGAGCGGGCCAGCTGGGCCGGGCGGTAGAGCTCTGCGAGCACGCCCATGGTCGGCGTCCTCGCCTTCATCTCAGCCACGACGGAGAGCCCGGGAGCGGCCAGCGCGGCCGCGAAGTCGCGCGCCGGCGCCAACGCCCCCGCCCGCCTTTCGAGCTCCTCCCGGGACACCAGGGCGCGGCGCTCCGCCGTCTCCGCCTCCGACTCCTTGACCAGCGCGGCGAGGAGGTCGGGGATCAATCGGGGGCCTCCGCCGCCAGCCCCGCCGACTCGCGCGCCCAGGTTTCCAGGAGCTCGCCCGCCCGGCCCCGATCGAGGGCCTCGGCGGCCAGGCCGAGGGCCTCCTCCCAGGCCTCCGCCAGGCCCGCCGCCCGGAGCGCCGCCGCCGAGTTGAGGAGGACCACGTCGCGGCGCGGCCCCCGGGCCCCGCCCAGGACCTCCCGGGCGAGGGCGGCGTTCTTTCCGGGGCCGCCCCCCCGCAGGGCCGACACGGGCGCCCCGGGCAGGCCCAGCGCCGCCGGGTCGAGCTCGTACTCGCGCCGTCTCCCGTCCAGCACCTCGATCACGCGGGAGGGACCCGCAGTGCTCAGCTCGTCCATGCCACCGGCGCCGTGGAAGACGAGTGCGCGCGCCACGCCCAGGCGGACGAGGACGTCCGCCATGAGCGGGGCCAGGCTCTCCTCGGCCACACCCAGGGCCTGGCTGCCGGCGTGGGCGGGGTTGCACAGAGGACCCAGGATGTTGAAGACGGTCCTCACGCCCAGCTCGCGGCGGGGAACGCCCGCGTGCCGGAAGGAGGGGTGATAGACGGGGGCGAATAAGAACGTGATCCCGACCCTCTCGAGGCAGGCGGCGGCCGCGGCCGGCGTCAGGTCGATCCGCACGCCCAGCGCCTCCAGGACGTCGGCCGACCCGCACGCCGAGGAGGCGGCCCGGTTGCCGTGCTTGGCGACGCGGGCGCCGCAGGCCGCCGCCACGATCGCGCTCAGGGTGGAGATGTTGAATGTGGCGAGCCCGTCCCCGCCCGTCCCGGCCGTGTCCAGGAGGCCGGCGGAGCCCGGGAAAGGCGTCGCCAGGCGGCGCGCCGTGCGGGCCAGGCCGGCCACCTCTTCGGCGGTCTCGCCCTTGGTCCTGAGGGCGATCACGAAGCCGGCGATCTGGACGGCGGTGGCGTCCCCCCGCATGACCGTCTCCATGGCCGCGGAGGCCTCCTCCTCCGAGAGGGATTCGCCCCGCACAAGTTTGGCGATGGCGTCCACCATCTCAGGCGCCCGCGAGGCGGAGGAAGGACGCCAGGAGGGCCGGCCCCTCCGGGGTGAGGACCGACTCCGGGTGGAACTGGACCCCGAATGTGGGGTGGCTCCGGTGCCTCAGGCCCATGACCACGCCGTCTTCGGTCCAGGCGCAGATCTCGAGGTTCGGGGGCACCGAGCCTCGATCCACCACCAGCGAATGGTAGCGGGTGGCCTGGAAGGGGCTGGGCAGGCCGCCAAAGGGGGCCTGGCCGTCGTGATGGACGAGCGAGGTCTTGCCGTGGACGGGCGCCCCCCTCACGACGGCGCCGCCGAAGGCCACGCCCAGGCACTGGTGACCGAGGCAGACGCCCATGATGGGCAGCCTCCCGCTCAGCTCGCGGACCGCGGGGGTGGAGACGCCCGCACGGGCGGGAGTGCCCGGCCCCGGGGAGACCACGAGCGCATCGAACGAGGCCAGCTCCGCTACCGAGGCCTCGTCGTTGCGGCGCACGGAGACCTCGGCGCCGAGTGCGGCCAGGCACTGCACCAGGTTGTAGGTGAAGGAGTCGTAATTGTCGACGACGGCGACGCGGGGACCACTCACGGCATGGCCTCCGCCGCCTCCACGGCGCCGAACATGGCGCCCGCCTTCTCCAGCGTCTCCTCGTATTCGCGCTGGGGGCGCGAGTCGGCGACGACGCCGGCGCCCGCCTGCACGTAGGCGGTGCCCCCGGCGATGACGACGGTCCTCAGCGTGATGGCCATGTCCAGGTTGCCGCCGAAGCCGACGTAGCCGAGGCAGCCCGCGTAGGCCCCCCGCCGCTCCGGCTCCAGCCCGGCGATTATCTCCATGGCCCGTATCTTGGGGGCGCCCGAGACGGTCCCGGCCGGGAAGGCCGCCCGCAGGGCGTCGAGGCAGGTCCTGTCCTCGGCCAGCTCCCCGCTCACGGTCGAGGAGAGGTGCATGACGTGCGAGTAGCGCTCCACGTCCATCAGCCTTTCCACCTTGACCGTCCCCGGCCGCGCGACCCGGCCCACGTCGTTGCGGCCGAGGTCGACGAGCATGACGTGCTCGGCCCGTTCCTTGTCGTCCGCCAGCAGCTCGCGCTCGAGCTCCAGGTCGTGGGCCGGGTCGGCCCCCCGCCGGCGCGTCCCCGCCAGCGGGCGAGTCTCCACGCGCCCGCCCTCGACCCTGACCAGCAACTCAGGCGAGGTCCCCACCACGAAGCGGTCCTGGCCCAGGGCCAGGAAGTACATGTAGGGCGAGGGGTTGATGGCG
>JBOHUY010000326.1:0-2825 GCA_050735015.1 Candidatus Dormibacterales bacterium
GGCGCCGGGCCCTCTCCCAGTCGCCCGTGCCCAGCCGGTGCAGGCTGGGCTCCCCCTCCCCGCCCCCCAGGTACTTCTGCACCCTGTCCATGGACTCGACGGGTACGAAGAGGCGGTCCCCATCCGCGTACTCGAGCTCCAGGTACTCGCGGTCGGCGCCGTCGGCCTCGATGAGGCGCATGCCCTTGAAGCGCGCCACGCCGTGGTCGACGTGCACGACCAGCTCGTCGGCCTGGAATTCCAGCATCAAGGAGGAATCGCGCACGCCCGCCCGCGTGGCCCGCCCGGGGGGCGCCGCCGGCCTGCGCGCCCGCCCGAACAGCTCCCGGTCGGTCAGAAGGCAGAACCCGAGGCCGTCGTGCCGGCACCCGGCGTCCACGTCGAGGTCGGCCGTGAAGAGCCCCGGCCTCAGCTCGAGGTCGAGATCCAGGTCCACCGCCCCGGCGGAGGGCCCTGCCCCCGCCTCCTGGAGCAGGGCCTCCACGCGAAGCGCCTGCTCGCTCGCGAGCACCAGCATGGAGGCGGGGCCCTCGCCGTCCTCCGGAGCCTGGCCTCTGCCCGCGGCGCCGGCGGCCCCCGCCAGCGCCCGGGGCCGGCTCACGACCGGCTCCACGTCCGCCCAGCCCAGGTCGAGGGGGGCGCCGGCCGCGGGGACCGGCCCTTCCGGCTCGGGCGCCTCGCCCGCGGAGACCCGCACCCGGGGCCGGTCCGGAGCGGCCAGGCGCGAGCTCTCCACCATGGGGGCCCTAAAGCCCCGCGGGAGCTCGCCGTCGCGGGCCTCGGCGGCCGCCAGCATCTCCACCTCGGCCTCCATCTGAAGGACGTCGGCCGTCTGGCGCTCGGGGTCGAAGTCCAAGACCACGGCGGCTTCCGGCAGGTGGTCGTAGAGCGAGGAGCCGGCGGTGTCCAGGTAGCGGGCGAAGAGCTCCACGCCCGGGAAGGAGGCGCCCGAGGCAAGGCTCTCGAGGTCCGCCTCCCAGTCGGCGCGCACGTCCCCGCGCAGGCCCTCGAGGCCGCCCTCAGAGCGCAGCAGCGCGGCCGCGGCCACGCCCCGCGCCGGGCCCAGCAGGAGCTCGCGCCCGGGCCGCAGCGTGACGCGCGGCACGGCCATCACGGAGCGCTGGTTGACGGGGTCGAAGAGGCGGAGGGTCTCCACCTCCTGGCCCAGCCACTCCGCCCGCACGGGCGAGCGCCCGGCCGGGGGGAAGACGTCCAGAATGCCGCCCCGCACGGAGAACTGGCCGGGGGCCTCCACCAGCGGCTCCCGCGAGTAGCCCATGTCGACCAGGCGCCGGGCCAGGTCCTGGGGGTCCGCGGCGAGCCCGGGCCGCAGCGTCACCGACGTCTCCCGAAGCTCCAGGGGGGACACGGTCACGCGCTGCGCGGCGCGCCGCGAGGAGACGACCGCGCAGGGCTCCCCGGAGGCGAGTGCGGCGAGCGCGTCCAGGCGCCTGCCGACGGCCTCGTCGAAAGCCGGGGGACGGTCCAGGAAGGACACCGTGACCTCGGCGAAGAGGTGGCCGGGGGGTGTCCCCGCCAGCCAGGGCCGGAGCTCGGCCAGGAACCGGTCGGGGCCCGGGGTGAGGACCAGGAGCGGCCGCCCGCCGGCGGCGCAGAGCCTCGCCACCGCCCCCGCCAGGAGCGGCCAGGCCGCCCGCGGGAGCCGCTGCACGGCGAGCCCGGGCCCCTCCCCGCCGGGGACCGCCACGGCCCTCTCGAGCAGGCTCCGGAGGCGGGCGCCGCCCGGGCTCCGGCGGGGGTCGAACATGGCCTCCCAAAGGGCCGTCACGGCAGCTCCTCGCAGCCCAAAGAGCCGGCCCGGTTGTAGACCTCCATGGCCCGCTCGAGGCCGGAGGCGAGCGCGCTCTCGAGGGCGTCGGCGACGCCCCCCACGACGGCGTCCAGGCGCTCCGCCTCCGCGCGCGAGAACCTGCCCAGCACATAGCGGACGGGGTCCTGGCCGTCCGGCGGTCGCCCGATCCCGACCCGGAAGCGCACGAAGTCGGCGCTCCTCAGGTGGGCCATGATGGAGGCGGTCCCGTTGTGCCCGGCCGCCGAGCCTCCCCGCCGGATGCGCAGCCGGCAGAGGGGGAGATCGAGCTCGTCGTGGACGACCCAGAGCCGTCCGGGTCCGGGGGCGAGGTCGCGGACGGCCTCGCGTATGGCCCGGCCGCTCTAGTTCATATAGGTCTGGGGCCGGACGATCCAGAGGCGCGCCGCGGGGAGGGCAGCCGTGGCCACCAGTGACTTCCACCGCCTCCGGAAGGCGCCCAGGCCGAGGCGGCGCGCCAGCTCCCCGACGCACCTGAAGCCCAGGTTGTGGCGCGTCTCGGCGTACTCGGGCCCGGGGTTGCCCAGCCCGACCACGATCAGGTCTTTTCCGTCAGCTTCCATCCACCCCTTCCACATGCGGGCGTGCGCCGCCCGCGGCCGGCGCCGCCGAGCCACTCGCGCAGATCCCTAAGGTACCGGTCCCGAGGGCTCGCACCTCGTCGGCAGGCCGATCCCCATCGTGTTCCCGGAGCCCCCGGCCGCCGGGTTCCCACCGGCCGGTGGGCTGACGCGCCCGAGGGCTTCCTGAACCAGGTCCTTTCGCGAGAGCCGGGGCTCCGATCGAGCGGGCGTTGATCCACGTTGCGGGCCGACCTGGGGCGCGCGACGAGCGCGACCCGGGAACACCGAAAGCCGCCGCCAGGATCAAGCGCACGATCCCCGCCCGCGCCGGCGCATAGGCGTCTCGCCATGGCACGGCGGTCCCGTGGGCGGGCGCTCCCCAAGTGTCGGCTGGTCGCGGCTCAAGGCAGCGGGTGCCTCCATATGGCAAT
>JBOHUY010000327.1:0-2597 GCA_050735015.1 Candidatus Dormibacterales bacterium
GCGCCCGGGTTCTGGACGGTCAGGTACTCCTGGAAGCCCGTGCCCGTGTAGCCCTCGGCGAAGTAGGCGTTGGTGGCGCCCTGGGCCACGCCCACGGCGTCGGAGCCGCCCGTGTAGGGCCTGCCGCTCAGGACCGTGGGCTGCCCGGAGGGGCTGCCGGTGGAGGTGTGGCAGGTGAGGCCGACCACGTACGTGAAGGCGTTGGAAAGACTGGCCGAGGTTCCGTCGGGGTTGGTCACGGTCACGGCCACCGTGCCGCTGCCGGCCGGCGAGGTGGCCACGATGGTGGAGGAGCCCAGGACCCGGACCCCGGTGGCGGGGGAGGAGCCGAAGGTGACCGCGGCCCCGGCCTGGAACGCCGAGCCGCTGATGGTCACGGCCGTGCCCCCAGAGGTCGGGCCGGCGGTCGGGGAGACGCTCGATATCGAAGGCGAGTTCGCGTTCAGCCCGAAGGCGAAGAGTGTGCCGGCGCTGTTGGCGATGAAGACGCGGCCGGTGGAGATGGCCGGCGACGAGAAGATGAAGACGCCCGAGCCGGGCGCCGCCGTGGGGTAGGTGAAGAGGCTGGCCCCGCTGGCCAGGCTGTCGGCGTGGAGGACGCCGGCCATGTCGCCCCGGAAGATGACCTGGTCACCCGTCGCACCCGAGATGCTGGGCATGGAGACCGAGGGGGACGAGGAGGAGGCGCTCGTCCAGACCTGGGCGCCGGTGACGGCGTCGAGGGCGATGAGCCCCTTGGAGAAGCCGAGGTAGATGGTGCGCCCGACCAGGGAGGCGCCCGACTGCGCCGGGTGCCCGATGGCCGTGTAGTCCCATATCTGCTGGCCCGTGGAAAGGTCGATCGCGTACGTGATGCCGTCCTTGCCGGTCACGTAGACGGCGCCGTCCGCGAGGCGATTCACGCCCGGGGGCGAGATGGTGGGCGGCGCGCCCACGTCGGAGTCGATGCCCTGCTGGGTCTGGAACCTCCAGAGCTGGCTGCCCGTGCGGGCGTCGAGCGCGTAGACGGCGTCGTCGGGGTCGGTCGTCCCGAAGACCACGACCGGGGTCCCGCTCTGGTTGCTGCCGTAGGCCTGGGTGGAGTAGACGCCGGACTGGCCCGGGAAGGCCCCCAGCACCCAGCGGGTCGTGCACTGGGCGCCGCCGGTGTCCCCCACCGCCCACATCGCCCACTGGTGGCCGCCGTCGCTGGCGCTGCCGCTGGGCCCGGAGTCGGCGTAGTAGACGACGTCATGCCCGGCCACGCCGTCCGGGTTGCCGACCACGGTCGAACCGGCGATGATCCCCCCCGCCGAGGGCGACGTGCAGATGAGCGTCCCCGTGGTGGCGTTGAGAGCGTACTCGTGGTAGTCGCCGGCACCGAAGTAGACGACGTTGTTGTAGACCTCGGGCGAGGTCTCGATCTCCTTGGAGAGACCCGCCGTCTTGGGGACCTGGTAGCTCCAGACCAGCCCGCCAGAGGTGGCGTCGTAGGCGTTCATCTGGCCTCCCTGGTTGCCCACGTAGACCAGGGACTCGCCCAGCGTCGCGTTGTAGACGACGGCCGGAGAGCTGTAGCTGGTGGCGCCCGTGCCCACCGACCAGTCGAGCTTGAGCGAGGGCGCGTTGGAGGCGCCCAGGGTGGTCTCGCAGGAGACGCCCTGGTGGAGGGGGTCGTGGCGGAACATGGGCCAGTCGTCGGAGCAGGCCGTGGCCCTGCCCACGGACGGGCGGACGGCGGAGAAGGCCGCCACCAGGACCACCAGCACCGCCAGGATCACAGGCCTGCGCGCGGATCGCAGGATCGACTCGAAAGTCATGGCCCCCCCTCCTCGCCGGGGAGTCTACCGGACTCGCGAAGCCCGTGGACTGGGGCAATTGGCCTAGCCGCCGGGGCTGCGGGGCGGCCCTCAGCCGGCCGGCGGGCGCCTCCTGAGGCTCTTCATGAAGCGCACCGCGGAGCGGGCGGACTCGAGGCGCCAGAGGCCCAGGGTGCGCTCGAAGCCCTGAGCCGAGCGGGCCCTGGCCCTGAGGCTCCCCACCAGGGGCATCAGGACCTCGGCCTGGGCGGTCAGGAGGGGGGCCGGGTCCTCGCCCCGGCGGGTAAGGAAGGCCAGCTTCAGCATGAGCGCCGAGCGCACCTCCCTCAGGTGGTCGACGGGGACCTCCAGCCAGGCTCGGAAGGCGCCTTCGCCGGCCGGGGTGGCCAGATAGAGCGTCCGCTGGGGCCCCCGCTCGCCCTCCTCCGCCCCCAACCGCCGGGCCAGCCCGGCCGCCTCCAGGGAGGCCAGAGCCCGGTACACGACGGGGCGGGGCACCGTCCAGACCTGTCCGATCATGCCCGAGCGCCCCAGCTCCCGGGCCAGGGCGAAGCCGTGGCGGGGTGCCTCGGCCAGAAGCCCGAGGGCCGCCCACTCGGTCAGCGAGAGCCGGGGCGGGGGCTTCGGCGCGGACGCCGGTGGTGGGCTCATCTGGTAGTTACACTGTGACCAATCGGCGGGCACGCTCGCGGCCGGCTGCTCCCCGCCCGGGCCGGCCACCCCCCCTCAAGACACCTGATGAGAGCAAGTCCTCCACCGCTCGCGCTAAGGATCGGGCAGGCGAGGCCCCCACACAAC
>JBOHUY010000328.1:0-1850 GCA_050735015.1 Candidatus Dormibacterales bacterium
TCACAAGGCCGGACCCACCCTGAGCGCCGCGGCCGTGGTGGAGCCCGAGGTCAGGCTCGAGCCCGCCCGGCGCCGGCGCGGAAGACGCGCTCGCCCTCCCGCGCCCGCCGGAGCGCCTCCTCAAGCCCCGCCAGGAGCTCCTTCACGTCGCGCACGGCAGCGTGCACCTCTTCCTCGCCGGGCGAGGGCTGGGCGCTGAAGAGGCCCACGTTGCGGGACCGCCTCAGCTCGCTGAGCCGGCGGAAGAGGTGCCCGTGGTCTGTGTCCAGGACGGACTTGACGGCCTCGAAGACGGCCCACTGGCTGGCCTCGTCGCGGGGCCGGTACCCGGCCAGGATGAGGTAGCCCGCGAGCGCCTCGAAAGCCGCCTGCCAGGCCAGCGTGCGGGCGGCATGGGTGTTGACGTGGGGGAGGGCGTCGACCACGTCGGTGGCGCTGCGCAGGTCGGCGGCGGCGTGCCCAAGCCACCGCTGGACGAACTCGAGATCCCGGTCGCACGATTCGAGGTAGCCCTTGTCGACGAGGTCGTCGATCACACTCATAGGGTGAGGCTAGGCCGCCGCTCAGGCTGCGTCAACGCGCCCGAGGTGGGTCCGGCGGACCCGTGGCCGCCCTGAGCGTGGGCGGAGCGGGAAGGCGGCTCGACGGCGCACTCCGCGAGCTCCCTCCGGGCTCTTTCTCGCTCGTCATGGCGACCGGCATCGTGGCCTTGGCGCTGCGGCAGGCGGGCGCCTACGCGCTCTCGACGGCCCTCGTCGCGGTCGGCACCGCGTCCTATGCGGCCCTCGCCGCCATGTTCGTGGCGCGGGCGGCCAGGCACTCGGGGCAGATGGCGGCCGACGCGCGCTCGAGCCATCGTGCCTTCGGCTTCTTCACGTTCGTGGCCGCCTCCAACGTGCTCGCCGAGGGATACCTGCTGTCGGGCGCCCGGGACGTTGGCATCGCCCTCTCGGTCCTCGGCTTCGCGGGCTACGCGCTGCTCACCTACGCGGTTCCCGCGTGGGGCATGCTCCAGCCCTCCAAGCGGACCTTCGGGGAGGCCGTCGACGGCAGCTGGCTTCTGTGGGTGGTGGCCACCCAGAGCGTCTCCACCTCGGCCGCCACCCTCGCTTCCTCGGGCTTGCTGCCGGGAGGACTCGGCACCGTGGCCGTCCTCTTCTGGGCGCTCGGCGTCGTCCTCTACCTGATCCTGATCGTGATCGTGATGATGCGTCTTCTCCTCATCGACCTCGCCGCCGAGCAGCTCTCCCCGCCCTACTGGATCTGCATGGGCGCGACCGCCATCACCGTCCTGGCGGGCTCCCACCTTCTCCGGCTGCCCGCCTCCCTGCCCATCGAGCAGACCTCCCGCGCCACCGTCCGCGGCCTGTCACTCCTGCTCTGGGCGTTCGGCACGTGGTGGATCCCCATGCTCGTCCTCTTCGGGATCCACCGGCACGTCTGGCACCGCCGGCCGCTGCGCTACGAGCACCTCCTGTGGAGCATGGTCTTCCCGCTCGGCATGTACGCGGCCTCCAGCCGCGAGTTCGGGGACGTGGAGGGGCTGGACTTCATGGTCCGGATCGCCCAGGTGGGCGTCTGGGTGGCGCTGGCGGCCTGGCTGGCCGTGGCCGCCGCCATGGTCTGGGCCTTCGTGGGCGCGCGGACCGAGCCGCCGGGGGCCCCGGTCGTGCCGTAGCGACGGGCAAGGGGGATCGACCGCCTGGAACGGGTCTAGCTCTAGCTAGCCGAGTACCCGGCGACACCGGACACGGTCACCAGCAGCTTCACGTAGGGGTGGTCGGCCCCGAGCTGGCGGAGTTCACGCGCGCAGTCGTCGATGCGACGCTCAAAGTCGATCAGCTCCAGTC
>JBOHUY010000329.1:0-9373 GCA_050735015.1 Candidatus Dormibacterales bacterium
CTGCTGGACACCGCGAGCGACCTGATAGTGTTCCTCGCCGACAACCAGGGGCGAAAGGATGGTGGAAGTCGAGGCGAGCGGGTCGACGGCCGGATAAATACCCAGAGCGAAAAGATCGCGCGACAACACGGTGGTCGCTTCGAGGTGAGTGAAGGCGGTGGCCGGCGCGGGGTCGGTGATGTCGTCGGCGGGGACGTAGACGGCCTGCACCGAGGTGATGGAGCCCTTCTTGGTGGACGTGATGCGCTCCTGCAGGAGACCCATCTCGGTCGCCAGTGTGGGCTGGTAGCCGACGGCGGATGGCATGCGCCCGAGCAACGCCGACACTTCCGAGCCGGCCAGCATGTACCTGAAGATGTTGTCGATGAAGAGGAGGACGTCGGCGCCTTCGGTGTCACGGAAGTACTCGGCCATGGTGAGGCCGCTGAGGGCGACCCGGGCCCTGGCGCCGGGAGGCTCGTTCATCTGGCCGAAGACCAGGCTGGTGGAGTTGATGACGCCGGACTCGCTCATCTCGCCGTAGAGGTCGTTGCCCTCGCGGGTCCTCTCCCCCACCCCGGCGAACACCGACCGTCCCTGGTGCCCGGTGGCGATGTTGTGGATGAGCTCTTGCACGAGCACGGTCTTGCCCACGCCGGCGCCGCCGAAGAGGCCGATCTTGGAGCCCTTGGCGAAGGTGCATATGAGGTCGATGACCTTGATGCCGGTTTCCAGGATCTCCACCTGGGTCCGCTGCTCGGCCACGGGGGGAGCCGCCCGGTGGATCGGCCAGCGCTCGATGCCTTCAGGGGCGGGCTCGTCGTCGATGGGCTCGCCGATGACGTTGAACATCCGGCCCAGCGTCTCGACCCCGACCGGGACGGTGATGGGTCCACCCGTGGCCGCCACCGCGTCGCCGCGCCGGAACCCGTCGGTCGAGCCCATGGCGATGCACCTGACGGCGTTGTCCCCGATCGACTGTTCGACCTCCATCACGACCTGCCGCCCATCCTCGGTCCGCACCACCACGGCGTCGAAGATGTCCGGCTGGCACCCCGGCGAGAACTTCACGTCGACGACGGCGCCTATCACCTGCGCAACCCGCCCCTCCGTCTCGGCGCTCACGCGCTCCTTCTTGGCATCGGTCTTCGCCATAGCTCAGTCGGTCCTCTCTCTCGGTGACCAGGTGGATGGGTTGGTGTGACTGCGCCCGCCGGGCGTCAGCATGGGCTCACCGAGCCGCGTCCCGGAGAGCCTCGGAACCGCCGACGATCTCCATCAGCTCGGCCGTGATGCTCGCCTGGCGGACCTTGTTGGCGGTCCGGGTGAGGCCCTTGATGAGGTCCCCCGCGGCGTTGGTGGCATTCTGCATCGCGATCATGCGGGCGGAGTGCTCGCTGGCCTTGTTCTCCAGGACCGCCTGGTAGACCTGTGTCTCGACGTATCGCGGCAGCAGGGCGCCCATGACCTGCTCCGGTTCCGGCTCGTAGATGTAGTCCGCCCGCATCGCGTCGGAGGCGCCCGCGGGCACCTCGACCGGGACCATCGTCCGCACGACCGGCTCCTGGCGGAGGGTCGAGACCCACCTCGCGTAGGCCAGGAGAACCACGTCCACGCGGCCCTCCCGGTACTCGTCGAGCGCGACGGTGACGGCCGGCAGGACCTCCGAGAGCGCGGGCCGATCGCCGAGGTTACTGGCGTCCGCGACCACGTCCCGCCGGAAGCGAAGGAGGAAGTCACGGCCCTTGCGGCCCAGGGTGACGAACCGTGGGTGTTCGGGGTAGTCGCGTGTCACGGCCCGCAGCGCCCCTCTGATCGTGTTCACGTTGAGGGCGCCCGCCAGGCCACGGTCCGCCGTGACCAGGATGACCACGGCCCGCCTCCCCTCGCGGTGCTCCAGGAAGGGGTGCTTGTACGACCGCGCCCGCTCAGCGGTGGTGCTCAGCACCTCGACCATCTTCTCGGCATAGGGCCGGGCGGCCTGGACCTGCTGCTGTGCACGTCGCAGCTTGGTCGCCGACACGACCTGCATGGCCTTGGTGATCTTCTGCGTGTTCTGGACCGAGCGAATACGCCGCCGGACGTCGCGCAGCGAGGCCAAGGCTACCCCTTGCCCTTGGTACGGCGCCCCGCGCCGCGACGGGGGCCCGGGCTCGAGGCGGCCTTCGTCTTGCGCCCCGGGGGCCCCGGCTCGACACCGTTCCCGGTCTCCCCCTCCGCCTCATTCTCCGCCTCCTGGGCCCCCTCGCCCGCCTCCGCGCGGGCGTCCCCGGGGGTGGCGCCCGCGGAGGCTTTCGCGCCCTCGCCCTCCTCCCTCGCCTCCTTCTCGGCGGACGCGGCCGGGGGCGCCGGCCTCCCGCTACCGGCAGGACTCTCGACACCGAACTGGCGGTTGAACTCGCGGATCATGTCCTCGACCTCCGCCGCCGTGGAGTCGTCCCAGCGGCCGGGGTCGAAGCCCTCCATCCAGGCCTTCTTCTCGGTGGCCAGGAAGCGGGTGAACTGGATCTCCCATTCCTGGATGCGGTCGATGGCCACCTGGTCCAGGAAACCCCGAGTGGCCGCGTAGATGAGGGCCACCTCCACCGGCACCGCCACGGGCTCGAACTGGGGCTGCTTCAAGACCTCGGTCAGACGGGCACCCCGCTCGAGCTGGTCGCGCGTGGCCTTGTCGAGGTCGGAGGCGAACTGCGCGAAGGCGGCCAACTCGCGGTACTGCGCAAGTCCCAGCTTCATCTGGCCGGAGACCTTGTTGACGGCGCGCGTCTGGGCGTCCCCCCCCACGCGCGAGACGGAGAGGCCCACGGAGATGGCGGGCCTGACGCCCGCGTTGAAGAGGTCCGACTCCAGGTAGATCTGACCGTCGGTGATGGAGATGACGTTGGTGGGGATGTACGCGGAGACGTCGTTGGCCTGCGTCTCGATCACGGGCAGCGCGGCCAGCGAGCCGCCCCCGTTGGCCTTGTTCATCTTGGCGGCGCGCTCGAGCAGCCGGCTGTGCAGGTAGAAGACGTCCCCGGGGTACGCCTCGCGGCCGGGCGGGCGCCTCAGGGTCAAGGACAACTCGCGGTAGGCCCAGGCGTGCTTGGTGAGGTCGTCGTAGCAGCAGAGGGCCTCTTTGCCCTCTTCCATGAAGTGCTCGCCAATCGCGCAGCCTGCGTAGGGCGCGATGTACTGGAGGGTGGCGGGCTCGGAGGCGGTGGCGGCCACGATGATGGTGTAGTCCATGGCCCCGTGCTCCTCGAGGGTGCTGGCGACGCGCGCCACGGTGGCGGCGTTCTGCCCGATGGCCACGTAGATGCAGATGAGGTCTTTGCCCTTCTGGTTGAGGATGGTGTCGATCAAGATCGCGGTCTTCCCGGTCTGGCGGTCTCCGATGATCAGCTCGCGCTGGCCGCGCCCGATCGGGATCATGGAGTCGATGGCCTTGATGCCTGTCTGGACGGGGGTGTCGACACGCTGCCGGGTGATCACGCCGGGGGCGATGCGCTCGATGGCACGCGTCCTCGAGCTCTTGATGGACCCCTTGCCGTCGATCGGCTCGCCGAGGGCGTTGACGACGCGCCCGATGAGGGCGTCGCCGACCGGGACCTCGACGATCCGGCCCGTGGTCCTCACCTCGTCGCCCTCGCGGATGTGCTCGTAGGGGCCCATCACGACCGCGCGCACGCGGTCCTCCTCCAAGTTGAGGGCCATGCCGTAGACCTCACCGGGGAACTGCAGCAGCTCCCCCGCCATCGCCCTCTGCAGTCCGTACACCTGGGCGATGCCGTCGCCCGCCGTGATGACACGGCCGGTGTCGGCCGCGACCAGCTCGGCGTCGAAGTCCTTGAGACGCGCCTTGATGACGTCGCTGATCTCGGTGCTGCTCATTCCCAACGGTCAGGTCTCCTCTGTCGGGACTGTCGGAAGCATCAATGTGTCAGGTTCAGCCGGCGGCCAGGCGCCGCCGAAGCTGCTTAAGGCGGGTCGCGACGGAGGCGTCCGCCAGCCGGTCGCCCACCCTCAGTACGAGCCCGCCCAGTATGGTCGGGTCGACTTGAACCTCGAGCCTCACCTCGCGGCCGAGTCGCTGGGCGAGCCGCTCGGTGAGCCGCCGCCTCTCCTCCGGGTTGAGGGCGACGGCGGTCGTCGCCGTCGCCCTCACCCGGCCGGCGGCTTCGTCGGCGAGCCGGTCGAACTCCGAACGGATCTCGCCTGCGATCGCGCTCTTCCTCGCCGCCACCAGAAGGCGGGCGAGGTTCATGGCCTCTGGCCCGGCCGACTCCGGGACGACCGCCTCCACCGCCTCCAGCCGCCGGACGGGCGGGATGCTCGGGTTCTCCACAACCGCACGCACCCGGGGCTCCATGAGGACGGCCTCGAGGGTGGCCAGGCGCTGCGCCCACGCACGCTCGCTCTTCTCCTCGGCGGCGAGTTCGAAGACGGCGTTCGCGTACCGGCGCGCGCTAGCGCTCGCCAACCGTGACCTCCTCGATGGCCCGGTCGATCAGCTTGCGGTGCCGCTGCCCGTCGAGGCTCTCCCCGATCACGCGCTCGGTGGCCCTGACGACCATGTCCGCCACCTCCCCGCGCACGGAGTCGAGGGCCTGCTGCCGCGCGGCGGCGATGGCATGGTCGGCGCGCTCTCTGAGCCCTTGGGCCTCCTCCTCGCCCCTTTTCCTGAGCTCCTGGCGAAGCTGCTCCGCCGACCGCCCCGCGGCGTCGATGACCTCCTGCGCCTGTCGGCGGGCGTCCTCGAGGCGCGACTCCACCTCTTTTAGGTGCGCCTCCGCCTTCTCCCTCGCCCGCTCCGCGGAGGCGAGCTGCTCCTCGATGTGCTTCTGCCGCGCCTCGGCCTGCGCGATGACCCACGGATAGGCCCACCTGGCCAGGATCCCGAGCATGATGAGGAAGGCGAGGATCTCAGCCACGAGGGCGAGGTCCAGGTCGAGCAGTCCCGCCCGGGCGAGATAGAGCAACCCCTACTTGACCCCCGACGCGACCGAGGTGATGAAGTAGAAGCCGAGGGCGACGTTGATGAAGTACATGGCCTCGACCAGTCCGATGATGAGGAACATGATCGTCTGAAGGCGCCCCCGGGCCTCGGGCTGGCGGGCCGTCCCGTTGATGGTGGCACTGCCGGCCAGACCGTCGCCCACGGCGGCGCCGATGGCGCCGCCTCCCAGAGCCATCCCGGCGCCGATGAGAGCGCCCGCGATCGCTATTGCGTGATTCATGTGGGTTCTCCTCCTAGTGGGGGGTCGCGGGATGGACCGCCTGGCGGGTGCCGCCGCCGTCATCCCGTGACTCGGCGGCGCGGACGGCGGGACGGCCATGAGCCTCCTCCTCCTCGAGGCCCTCGCGCGCCATCCCGAAGTAAATGATCGTCAGCAGCATGAAGATGAAGGCCTGGATGGTGCCCACGAAGAAGACGCCGAAGCCCTTCCACACGATGAGGAAGATCAGCCCCAGGGGCGCCCAGATGTGACCCATCCCCCCGCTCTGCACGCCGAACGCGAAGAGCGACCCGAGCAGGAACACCATCAGCACGCTGGCGAAGAGGTTGCCGAAGAGCCGCAGTGAGAGGGTGACGGGCTTGGCCACCTCCTCGATGACGTTCAGGAAGACGAAGACAACGCGCATGGGAGTGCTCAACTCGAAGGGCTTGGTGAAGCGCCTCAGGAAGCCCTTCACTCCCAGGACCCTGATGGAGTAGGCCTCGACGAGGACGATGACGACGATGGCCATGGCCACCGTCTGATCGAGGATCGCGTTGGCCGGGAAGACCGGTTGCTGCAACGGGAAGAAATCGAGCCAATCGGCGACGAAGATGAAGATGGCGATGGTGCTGGCTAGAGGGACCACGAACCCCGCGTTCTCTGCCACCGTCGAGCGGACCTGGTCACGCGTGTACGCGAGCAGGAACTCGACCAGCATCTGCAGCTTGCCGGGCACCCGGCTTCGCATCTTGAGGGCGACCAGGAAGACAAAGCCCAGCGTCACGACCATGGCGATCCCGCTCGAGATGAGGCTGTCGACGTCGACCGCGCAGTAGTAGAACTTGATGACCAGGAGGTTGAGGGCTCCGTCGCCGCACACGGGCGCCAGCGCGTGCGTCCCCGGCACACCTCCGGCCAGATAGATCACCTGGCCTGCCTCAACGTTTCGGACCCCGCCACCAGGCCCAGGAGCAGCTGCGCGCCGGCGAGTCCGAGGAGGACAAGCCAGCCCACGTCCGGGCCGATGACGAGGCCCGCAGCCAGGCCCGCGGCGGAGAGGACGGCCAGGCGCCCCAGGCTGGACACGACCACCGGAGCGCCTTCGCCGATGGTCCGGGAGACGAGAAGACCGTTCGCCGAACCTATGAGCAGGCCGACGCCGAGGGCAATCCCGCCCGTGGCCCGGCCGGTGGCCAGCCCGGCGGCCGCGCTGACCGTCGCCGCGAGGGCACAGGCGACGAGGGTGAGCCGGACGGTGCGGCCCGCGCCGGCCGCGCTCCCTCTTCCGATCAAAGGTAGCGTTTGAACCTCGAATAGACCCCGGCCGCGCCCGCGACGATGCCGACGAGCAATCCAACGAACGTGCCCAAAGGACCCCTGTGGAAGGCTCCGTCGGCGGCGATTCCAGCGCCCAACGGTACCACCACGGCCACCGCGAGGAAGACCCCCAGACCGACGAGCTCGGTGCCGGTCGGTGAATCGCGGCGCCCGGGCCTCATGAGCCGCCGGGAATTCTAGCGGAAGAGCCGGAGCACCATCTCGGGCGCCGCGCCGGTGCCTTCAGGAAGGGCGCTCCTCCCCCAGCAGGGCCCGCAGGCCGGGCGCGGGGACGCGCCATCCGGCCCCCTGGAGGCGCTCGCCGACGACGGTGGCGACCGCCACCACGAGCAGGACGATGGCGACCGCGAGGATGCGCTTGTGTCCGAAGAGCATCAGGCCGAAGGCGCCCAGGATGGCGGTCGAGCAGTAGAAGAGAAGGCACGTCTCGGGCTGGCTGAGGCCGAAGTCGAGCAGCTGGTGGTGGATGTGCCTGGTGTCAGGGTGCGCGATGGACAGACCCTGCCGGCGGCGGCGGATGACCGCCCACCCGGTGTCCACGATGGGCACGGCCAGGGCCAGCGCGGGCACGGCCAGGGCGAAAACCACGGCCACCTTGGCCACCCCCAGGATCGAGAGAAGGCCCAGGGTGAGTCCCAGGAAGTGGCTCCCGGAGTCCCCCATGAAAATGCGCGCGGGGTGAAAGTTGAAGAGCAGGAAGCCCCCACAGGCCCCGGCCAGGGCTCCGGTAGCCACCACCACGTCCACCGGGCCCTTGCTGGCGGCCGCGATGAGGAGGGTCACGGCCACGATCGCGACCACGCCGGTGGCGAGGCCGTCCACCCCATCCAGAAGGTTGACCGTGTTCTGCATGCCCAGGAGCCAGGCCAGCGTGAGGGGATAGGCGATGAGCCCGATCTGGACGATGCCGGCGTGGGGCAGGGTCAAAAAGCCGATCAGATATCCGGGGAACGCGAGCACGGCCAGCACCGCCAGCCCGGCCTCGATGCCCAGCTTGGCGGGCGCCGGCATGCCTCGCACGTCGTCGATCACGAACAGGGCGGCCCCGAGGCCGCCCACGATGAGCAGCCCGGCCAGCTGCCGCCCGTGAGGGAAGTACCAAAACATGCTGGCGGCGAAGGCGACGTAGAGGACGGCGCCCCCCAGCAGCGGGGTCGGACGCAGGTGGATGCGCCTGCCTCCCGGGACCGCCAACACGCCCAGCCGCCGGGAGGCGACGATGGCAAGTGGCGTGAGCAGCGCGGCCAGCACCGCCGCCACCACGAACGGGAGGACGGCGGGCCGGAGGTGGGCCTCGATCTGGTGGAGCGAGACCGGCCCGATGAACTGGTCGACGATGGAGCCGGGTCCGGCGGGCGACATCCCTGGCGTCAGGGCCGCCCGACCGGCACCGCGTTACGCGAGCCCATAGGGGATCGGGAAGCGGCGGGTGAGATCGAGAGTCCTCCCCCGCACCGAGTCCCTCACCGAGGCCTCGCGAATGCCCTCGACGAGATCCGCCACGCAGTCGGCGATCTCCGCCATCTCCGCCTCGCCCATGCCCCTGGTGGTCACCGAGGGGGTTCCCAGGCGGATGCCGCTGGGGTTGAACCGCGAGGCCTCGTCGAACGGGATGGAGTTGCGGTTGACCGTGATCCCGACCCCGTCCGCGACCTCCTGGACCTCACGGCCGGTCAGCCCCAGGGGCCGGAGGTCGATCAGCATGAGGTGGTTGTCGGTGCCCCCGGAGACAAGCCGCAGGCCTCTGGCCGTCAGCCGCGTGGCCATGGCCCGGGCGTTGTCGACCACGTGCCGGGCGTAGTCCTTGAACTCCGGCTTGAGGGCTTCTCCGAAGCAGACCGCCTTGGCCGCGATGGCGTGCATGAGGGGCCCCCCCTGGATGCCCGGGAAGACGGCCGAGTCGACCGCCTTCTGGTGCTCGGCCGAGCAGAGGACCATCCCGCCCCAAGCCCCGCGGAGGGTCTTCTGGGTCGTCGTCGTGACGATGGGCGAGTGGGGCACCGGGTTGGGGTAGGCCCCTCCGGCGGCGAGGCCGGCGAAATGGGCCATATCGGTCACCATCACAGCTCCCACCGAGTCCGCGATCTCGCGCATGCGCGCGAAGTCGATGCGGCGGGGATAGGCGGAGTACCCGACCATGAGCATGCGTGGCCGCACCTGCTCCGCCTGGCGCCGGATGGCGTCGTAATCGAGCCTCTCCGTCTCGCGGTCGACGCCGTAGGAATGGATCTCGTAGAGCTTGCCGCTGAAGTTGGCCGGGCTGCCGTGCGTCAGGTGCCCCCCCGCCCCCAGGTCCATACCCATGACCCGGTCCCCCGGGCTGCAGAGGGCCTGGTAGACGGCGGCGTTGGCCTGGCTCCCGGCGTGCGGCTGCACGTTCACGTGCTCGGCTCCGAAGAGGGCGCGGGCCCGTTCGATGGCGAGAGTCTCGATCTCGTCCATCACCTCGCAGCCCCCGTAATAGCGGCGGCCCGGGTAGCCCTCAGCGTACTTGTTGGTGAGCAGCGTGCCCAGGGCCTCCAGGATGGCCGGGCTGGCGAGGTTCTCGGAGGGGATCAGCTCCAGCGTCCGGCTCTGGCGCTCGTACTCGCGGTGGATCAGCCGCGCGACCTCCGGGTCGGCGCTCTCCAGGACCCGGAGGCTGAGCGTGCTCTGCGGGGCGGAGGCCATGCCCGAATCCTAACCGCCCAGCAGCGAGGCTACGGACAGGGCCCCTTCGCGGAGGACGCGAGGCTGGGGCCCGCTGACGTCGCAGACCGTGGAGGGGATCCCGCCCGGGGCGGGTCCGCCGTCGACGACCGCGGCCACGCCCGCGAGGGCCCCGGCCTCGGCGGGCGTGAGGGCGGGGCGCCGGC
>JBOHUY010000330.1:0-1666 GCA_050735015.1 Candidatus Dormibacterales bacterium
CCCTTGTGGCCCTCGCCACGGCCGTTCACCTGGCCCGCCGGGGCCGGACCCGGGCGGCCTGGGGCATGGCCGCCTTCCCCGTCGCGGTCGCGCTCGAGACCCTCTACAAAAGGCTCGTCCACCACCCGGGGCCGGGCGGCGCCATCACCCACGCCGACGCCCCCAGCCTGACCTCCCTTTTCGCCCACACGAGCCTTCTCCAGAACAGCTTCCCGAGCGGGCACGTGACAAGGGCGGTGGTCGTCTACGGGCTGCTCGCCTTCGCGGTCTGGGCGGGTGCGCGCTCGGTCCGGGCGCGGGGCCTGGCCGCGGCCGCCGCCGCCGTGGTGGTGGCCGCCATCGCCTTCGACAGGCTCTACCTGGAGGTGCACTGGGAGTCGGACGTGGTGGGGGGGCTCCTGCTGGGCGGCATCTGTCTGGTGGGTGCGATCATCTGGGTTGAGCTGCCCCGCCTCGCCGGGCGGCCCTGAAGGAGGGCGTCCATGACCGTCCAGGCCTACCCCGTGGTGATCCTCGCGACGGCGGGGGCGCGGGACGAGGCGGAGAAGCTGGGCGAGAGCTTGGTCGAGAACGACCTCGCCGCCTCGGTTTCGGTCGTCCCCATGATCCACTCCATGTACAAGGACCAGGAGGGACGCCTGGTCCGCGAGCACGAGGCCATGCTCGTGGTCAGGACCTCCTCCGCCAAGGCCTCGGACGTGGCCGGCCACCTCCGCGCCCACCATTCGTACCGGCTCCCGGAGGTGCTCGCCCTGGAGGTCGTGGAGGGCTCCCGCCCCTACATCGACTGGCTCATGGGCCAGGTCGGCCCCTGGCCCTGAGAGGCGGCGAGAGCCGCCCGGCGGCGCCCCGGCTCTGCGATAATCCTCCGCACAACCGAATATCCGTCCGGGCGCGCAAGCCGGGCCGGGTCCAGATGGGCCGAGGTCCGAGGGAAGCCGGTGGGAGTCCGGCGCTGTCGCGCAACTGTGAGCGGGGAGCCACCGCCACGTCAGCCACTGGGGCCTCTCGAGGCCCCGGGAAGGCGGCGGGATGCCGTGATCCGCGAGCCAGGAGACCTGCCCGGGCCGGTCCGTTCGATGCCCCCGCGCGGAACGGGGAGAGCGGCCCCCAGGCGGCAGGGCGTTCTCGGCGCGGGGAGTGGGCGTGCCGCCGGAGGAAGCGCCCGATGCGCGAGAGAGCCGCGGCCAGCGCGACACTGGCCGCCACGCTGACCATCCTGGCCGCCATCCTGCCCGCCTGCGGCTCCCCCTCTGGGCCCGCGGGCCGGACCCCCTCCTGCCAGGGCCCCTCCGGCGCCAACCGCGTGGAGGTGGTCGTGGAGCACGGCGACGGCCACCTGGCGGAGCGCTGCGTTGGCTTCAAGGGCCACGCCATCGCCGCTCTGGACGCCATGCGCGTGAGCCGCCTCAAGTTCGCGTCCGAGACGGCCAGCTTCGGCGTGGCCCTCTGCTCCATCGACGGGGAGCCCGCCCAATACGCGACCTGCTTCCCGGCCGGGGCCCCCTACTGGGCCATGTTCGTGGCCCGCCAGGGGGGCGCCTGGACGGCGCCCAGCGTGGGCGTCCAGGGCGTCAGCCTGGGGCCGGGCGACGCCCTCGGGTGGCGCTACGACCCTCAGAGCCAGAACCCGGCGCCGCCCCCGGCGCCCCCCGCCGTGTTCGGC
>JBOHUY010000331.1:0-4271 GCA_050735015.1 Candidatus Dormibacterales bacterium
GGGGGGGCCGGCGCCGGCCCCGCCGCGAGGGCCTGCGCCAGATCAAGGTGGAGTAGTGCTCGGCGACCCCTACGTCTTCCTGGTCACGGCGGTCTTCCTCATCCCGGCCGCCCTGGTGGCGATCCCCGCCCACGAGCTGGGCCACGGCCTGGCCGCCCGGTGGCAGGGGGACCGGACGGCGCGCAACCGCGGCTACCTGAGTTTCAACCCGCGGCTCTTCATCGAGCCCTACGGGCTCATCGCCGTGTTCCTGGCCAAGGTCAGCTGGGGCCAGCCCGTCCCCGTCAACGAGTACCGGCTGAAGGGTGTGTGGGGGAGGGTCGGCTACGCCGTGGGCGGACCCGCGGCCAACCTCGTCGTGGCCGCCATCTCCGGAGTGGCCGTGCGCTCGCTCTCCCAGCAGGGGGTCGGATTCGACATCACGACCTTCGTCCAGACCCCTCTCGGCTACGTCGCCTACATCCTCTACGCGATCTTCTTCCTCGACCTCTCGATGTTCGCCTTCAACTTCCTGCCCATACCCGGGCTGGACGGCTGGAGGGTCCTGGAGGCCATCTTCCGGCACCGCTACGCGAGGTTCTTCTTCGACGCCTCCGCGCGCCGCCGGGAGATCTGGATGATCGCCGTCCTCGTCCTCTTCGCCACCTCCTTCATCGGGGTCCCTCTGCTCGCCTCGGTCATGCTCCCCCTCTATGCGCCCGCCTCCAACGCCATCCTGGGCCAGTGCATCGGCTACTACGGCCTCTCGCCCTGCCCGGGGTAGGCCGCCTCGTCAACGAGCCCCGCTACGCGCGGCTGCGGGAGCTCTACCCGCACGCCCTCTTGGTCGACGCCATCCGGGAACAGCTGGGCCGGGAGCGGGGGGCAGCGCCCGCCTCCGACGAGGAGCGGGCGCTGCGCGTGGAGGCGCTCCTGCGCTCCTGGAGCCAGCCCGGCCTGCGCCGCGTGATCAACGCGACGGGGGTCGTCCTGCACACGAACCTGGGCCGGGCCCCGCTCTCTGAGGAGGCGGCGGAGGCGGCCGCGCGGGTGGCCCGCGGCTACACCAACCTCGAGGTGGATCTGGCCACGGGACGCCGGGGGGAGAGGGCGCCGCAGGTGGCCGCGCTCCTGCGCCGGCTCACGGGCGCGGAGGCCGCGCTGGCCGTCAACAACAACGCCGCCGCCGTGCTCCTCGCCCTCACGGCCCTGTGCCGGGGCCGGGAGGTGATCGTCTCCCGGGGGCAGCTGGTCGAGATCGGGGGGTCCTTCCGGATGCCTGACGTGATGCGCGTTTCCGGCGCCCGCATGGTCGAGGTGGGGACCACCAACCGGACCCGGGCGGAGGACTACGAGGCCGCGCTGAGCGGGCGGACGGCCGCCATCCTGAAAGTGCACACCTCGAACTTCCGGGTTACCGGCTTCACGGAGTCGGCGCCTCTGGCCGCCCTTTCGGAGCTGGCCCGGCGGCGCTCGCTGCTCCTCATCGACGACGTCGGCAGCGGCGCACTCGAGGAGGTCTTGGGCGAGCCCTCGGTGAAGGCGTCGGTGGAGCTCTCGGACGTGGTCCTCTTCTCGGGCGACAAGCTCGTGGGAGGCCCCCAGGCGGGAATCGCGCTGGGCCGCTCCGCGCCCCTCCGGAAGATGGCCCGGCACCCCCTGGCCCGGGCCCTGCGCGCCGACAAGATGACGCTGGCGGCGCTGGAGGCGACCCTCCTGCAGCGCCTGCTGGGGCGGCATGCCGCACCTGTCGCCCGGATGCTCTCACTGCAGCCGGCCGAGCTGAGGCGGCGGGCGGCCTGGTGGAGCGTGCGCCTGGCCGACCGGGGCGTCCCCACCCGCCTTTTGGAAGCCGAGTCCGCGGCGGGTGGCGGCTCCCTGCCGGGGCGTGGCCTGGCCACTGTGCTGCTGGCCGTGGAGGGGCCGGCGTCGCGCCTCACCTCCGCCCTCCGCCTGGGCGAGCCCGCGGTCCTGGCCCGAATCGAGGGCCGGCTCTGCTGCCTCGACCCCCGGACGGTGCTGAGGGGGGAGGACGAGGCGCTGGTGGACGCCGTCGAGGTCGCGCACGAGGCGGCCGCCACGCCCCGCGAGGCGGCCGCCCGGGCGGCCGCGAGCCGGGCTTGTACTACGTCGTCGGCACCGCCGGGCACATCGACCACGGCAAGTCCACGCTCGTCCAGGCCCTGACCGGGACCGACCCCGACCGCCTCGCCGAGGAGAAGCGTCGGGGCATGACCATCGACCTCGGGTTCGCCTACGTCACGCTTCCCAGCGGCCGCCTGGCGGGCATCGTGGACGTGCCCGGCCACGCCCGCTTCATAAGGAACATGCTGGCCGGCGTCCACGGGGTCGACTGCGTCCTGCTCGTGGTGGCCGCCGACGAGGGCGTCATGCCGCAGACGACAGAGCACCTCGACATCGTCACCCTCCTCGAGATCGAACGAGGCGTGGTCGCGCTGACCAAGGCCGACCTCGTCGACGAGGACTGGCGGGAGCTGGTGACCGCGGACCTCGCCGAGCGGCTCGGGCGCAGCTCCCTGGCGGGGTCGGCCGTGGTGCCCGTCTCCGCGGTCACCGGCGCCGGCCTGGACGAGCTCCGGGCGGAGCTCGACACCGTGCTCGAAAGGATGCCCGGGCGGCCCCCGGGGGAGCGGCCCCGGCTGCCGGTGGACCGCGTATTCACGATGGGTGGCTTCGGCACCGTGGTCACGGGCACCCTGGTGGACGGGCCGGTGCGGGCGGGCGAGGCGCTGGAGGTCCTCCCCTCCGGGCGGCGGGTGCGCGTCCGGGGCCTCCAGCAGCACGGCCGCCAGGTCGACCTGGCCGAACCCGGGAGCCGCGTGGCCGCCAACCTGACCGGGGTCCAGAAGTCGGAGCTGCGCCGGGGGGACGTGCTCGCGCGCCCCGACTCGCTGCGCGCGACCAGGCGCCTGGACGCCTCCGTCACCGTTCTGCCCGACAGCCCCGGACCGCTGCGCCACGGCGCCCACCTCCAGCTCTACGCGGGGACCGCGGAGGTGGGGACGCGCGCCATCGTGCTGGGACAGGACTCGGTCGAGCCGGGGGAGAGGGGATGGGTGCAGCTCTACCTGGCCGCGCCCATCGGGGCGGAGGCGGGCGACCGCTTCGTGCTGCGCAGGCCCAGCCCCTCGGCGACGATCGCGGGCGGGAGGTTCGCCGATGTTGCCCCCAGGCGCCACGCGCGCCTCGACCCGGCGGTCGTCGCCTCCCTGCAGAACCGGGAGGCGGGCGGCGCCCTCCTGGAGGAGCTGCGCAAGCACCCCCTCGGGATGCCGGCCGTCGAGCTTGCGCGGGCGGCCCGCGCCGAGCCCTCCGCGCTGGAAGGTCTGGAGGCCCGCCGCGTGGGCGCCTGGGTCTTCTCGAATGAGGCCTGGGCGGCCGGCGCCAGGCGGGCGGCGGCGATCCTCGCCGCCTACCACCGGGAGCATCCCCTGCGGGCGGGCATGCCCAGAGAAGAGCTCATGAGCCGCCTGGGCCTGGGGGCGGCGGCCTTCGGGGCGGTCCTCGGCGGCCTCGTCGAGGAGGGCGTCCTGGCGGCGGGTGAGCAGACCGTCTCCGATCCCGCGCACCGGGTCCGCCCCTGGTCCGAGGATGGCCCGGGCGCGCGCCTGTTGGAGGTGCTCTCAAGGGTGCCCGTGGCCCCCCCCTCGGTGGCGGACGCCCTGCGCGAGGCGGGAGCCGGGAGCGAGGTCCTCCGGGCCCTGGTGGAGGCCGGCGAGGTCGTCATGATGTCCCCCGACGTGGCCTTCACGAAGGCGGGCTACGAGAGCGCGGTGGCCGCGGTCAAAGACCTGGCCGCGAGCGGCGGCCCGGTCACCGTGGCGGCGCTGCGCGACCGCCTGGGCTCGAGCCGCCGGCCCATGCTCGCCCTCATGGAGCACCTCGACTCGGAGCGGATCACGCGCCGTGTCGGCGACGCCCGCGTGCTCCGGCAGCCGTGAGGGCGCCCGGGCGCCGCCCGGGGGCGCCCGCCCCGGCCCGGAAGGCCGCTCTCGCGGTCCTCGCCGGCGTCGACCTGGGGGGGACCCAGGTCAGGGTCGCCGTGGCCCGCTCGGACGGCAGGATCGTGGGCGTGAGGAGGGCGCGCACGCCCGGCCTGGGCGGGCCCCGGGGCACGGTGGCCTGGGTTGCGCGCGAGATCGAACGCCTGGCCGCCGGGGCCCGCGTGTGCGCGGTCGGGGTGGGCGCGCCCGGGCCGCTCGACCCCGCCCGGGGAGTCCTGGTCAACCCGCCCAACCTGCCCGGATGGCGCCCCCGGCTCCCCCTGGGCC
>JBOHUY010000332.1:0-8189 GCA_050735015.1 Candidatus Dormibacterales bacterium
GGCCGCATCAGAGCTTCCCGGCGAGGTGCTGGCCTGGGACGGCCCTGCCTGGCGGTCCCGCGCGCTCTCGGCCGACCTCGTCGTCAACGCCACCCCGCTGGGCCGCCAGGGGCCGTCCCCCCTCGCCGCCGCCGACCTGCCCACCCGGGGGGCCGTTCTCGACCTCGTCTACAGGCGGGGGGGGACCGACCTCGTGAGGGAGGCCCGCGAGCGGGGCATCCCCGCCCAGGACGGGTGGGCGGTGCTGGCCGCCCAGGGCGCCGCTTCGTTCGAGGCCTGGACGGGCCTCCGGGCACCGCTCGAGGTCATGCTGGCCGCTCTCAGGGAGGCGGAGTGAACCCCCTGTACCTGGGTCTGGTGTGGGCGGCGGCGGGAGCCGGGGTGGGGGTGGGGGTGCGCTGGGCCTCGGTCCGCCTGGCCAGGCTGGAGGAGCTGGAGCCGGGCTCGCGGCCGTGGCAGGTTCTGGGGCCGCCGGCGCTGGCCGCTCTGCTCTTCGGCGTCCTGGGGGCGACGGTGGGACTCCAGCCCCTCTTGCTCATCCGCAGCCTGTGGGCGGCGGTGCTCGTGCACGTGATCTTCTTCGACTTCGAGCACCGGCTGGTGTTGAACCGCGTCATCGTACCGGCCATGGCCGCCGCCATCGTGCTCAGCCTGGTCACCCCCGGGCTGGGCTGGAAGCTGAGCCTGGTCAGCGGCCTGGGGGCGGGGCTCTTCTTCCTCCTCATGGCGGTGATCGGCTCTCTCGCCATGGGCGGAGAGGCGCTCGGCATGGGCGACGTCAAGCTGGCGGCCTTCATCGGCTTCATCCTGGGACTCAGCCCCGACGGCGCCACCCCACGGGCCCTCATCCTGGGCGTCTTTCTGGGCGGCGTGGTCGCCGTCGGCCTGCTCGTCTTCCGGGCCCGCAAGATGCGGGAGGCTTTCGCCTACGGGCCCTTCCTCTCGGCGGGGGCCCTGCTCGTCCTGCTCCAGTCGGCGCCGCGCTGAAGGGCCGTTCACAGCCCCTCTGCTGATGCGCTCCGCGGGTGGGATTTAATAGCCGCACCTTGCGCGAAGCGCTCCTACCAGGCGAGGTCCTGGTCGCCGCCTGCCACCGGCACTGGGTGGCCGTCCTGCGCCCGCTCCTCCTCGCCGCCCTGCTCGCCCTGGCGGCCGGGACGCTGAGCGTGACGGCCGCCCCGTCCGGCGTGCACCTGGTGCTGGGGCCGGCCGTGGCCCTGGCCGGCGGACTCTGGGCCCTGGCCGGCTGGGTGCGCTGGGAGACCTTTTCCCTCCAGCTCACCGACCGCCGCCTGATTCTCAGCGACGGCGTCCTGGCGCGGGCCACGCGGGTCATCTCGCTGGACCGGATCCAGGACGTCGTGACGCGCCAGGGCCCGGTCGGACGGGTCCTCGGCTACGGCAGCCTCGGGATCGAGACGGCCGGCCCCGAGGCGCCCCGGGTCGTCGACCACGTGCCCTCCGTGGCCCGCTTCCGCGACCTCGTCTTCGCCCAGGTGGGGGGGTCTGCCGCGGCGGCCCGACCCACCTGAGCCCGCCGCTGGCCCTGCTCGGGTTCATGGGCTGCGGCAAGTCGACGGTGGGGGCGCTGGTGGCCGCCCGCCGGGGGGCCGTCTTCACCGATCTCGACAGGCTCGTGGAGGAGTCGGCCGGCTCGTCCGTCGAGGAGATCTTCGCCGTCCGCGGCGAGGCCGTCTTCCGGGAGCTGGAGAAGGAGATGGTGGCCGTCGCCCTCGAGAGGGGGGGCGTCATCGCCCTGGGCGGGGGGACACCCATGGACGACGCCTCCTGGCGCGCGCTCAAGGCCCGCGCCGTCACGGTCTGGCTGGACGCCCCCCTGGAGCAGATGGCGGGGAGGTTGGGGGCGGGCGAGGGGCGGCCCCTGGCGGCGTCCGGCGCCCCCCGGGAGCTGGGTCGCCTCTACCGCCAGCGCCGCTCGCGATATGCGGACGCCCACCACCGCGTGGAGGCCGGCCGGCCCCTGGAGCATGTGGTCGAGGAGGTGGCCTGGCTCTGGTCAGAGTAGAGGTGCCGCTGCCGGGCCGGGGATACCCGGTCCTGATCGGGGAGGGCGCGCTCGAGCTCCTGCTCCCCATGCTGAAGGGCCACTCGGGGGGGGTCGCGGTGGCGGACCGCGCCGTGGCCGGGTGGGCCGCCGGACTCGGCCTGCCGGTGCTGGAGGTGGAGGGGGGCGAGGGCCTCAAGTCGCTGGAGGGGGTGCGCGGCATCCTCGCCTTCCTAGAGGAGCGCCGCGTCGACCGCGCCGGCTGCCTCGTCGCCGTGGGCGGTGGCACCGTGGGTGACGCGGCCGGCTTCGCGGCCGCCGTCTGGCTACGAGGGGTCGCGCTCTATCAGGTCCCGACCACTCTCCTGGCCATGGTCGACTCCGCCATCGGTGGTAAGACCGGCGTCAACACCGCCCTCGGCAAGAACATGGTGGGCGTCTTCTGGCAGCCCCGGGCTGTCGTGGCCGACCTCCGCTCGCTGGCGAGCCTGCCGGCCGCGGACGTGGGGGACGCCTTCGGAGAGGTGGTCAAGTACGGACTCGCCATGGACGCCGGGCTGCTGGGCCTGGTGGAGGAGCGTGCGGACGCGCTCCTGGCCGCCTCGCCGGAGGCGCTGGAGCCGGTCGTCGCCCGCTGCGCCGCCCTCAAGGCGGAGGTGGTGGTCGAGGACGAGGAGGACCTCTCAGGCCGGCGGGCGATCCTCAACTACGGGCACACGGCCGGGCACGCGTTCGAAGCCGCCTCCGCCTACCGCCTCCGGCACGGGCGGGCGGTCGCCCACGGGCTGCGCGTGGCGGCCCGCCTGGGGGTGGCGGCGGGCGCCGCGCCGGCCCTCGTTGTCGAGGTCACCGACAGGGCGCTGGCCCGCTTCGGGCTCCCGGGTCCGCCGCCCCCGGGGGTGGGGCTGGAAGACCTCCTGGCCGGCCTGGCCGGGGACAAGAAGTCCGTTGGCGGGCGCCCGCGCTGGGTCCTGCCGAGGGCGGTCGGCCGGGTCGAGGCAGGACGCCAGGTGGAGGCCGTGCTCGTGCGCGAGGTGCTCGCGCGGTACCTTGAGGAGGCCTCATGAGAGCAGTCGTGGCCAACGGCCCCAACCTCAACACGCTGGGCGCCCGCGAGCCCGAGATCTACGGCACCGAGACGCTGGAGGAGATCTCGGCCAGGGTCAGGGCCCGCGCCTCCGAGCTGGGCATGGAGGCCGTCTTCTTCCAGACCAACCACGAGGGCGAGCTCATCGACAGACTTCAGACCGAGGCGCCCGGCTCGGCCGGCGTGATCATCAACCCGGGCGCCTTCTCTCACTACTCCTACGCCCTCTACGACTGCCTGCGGGCGGTGGGGGTGCCCGTCGTGGAGGTTCACCTCTCGAACATCCACGCGCGCACCGAGCACTTCCGCCGCCGGAGCGTGACGGCGTCCGCCGCGCGGGCCATCATCTCGGGGCTGGGAGGCCGCGGGTACGTGGTCGCCCTCGAGTACCTGGCCGAGTTGCAGGGGGGGGCGGGGGGTTGATAGAGACGAACGACTTCCGGGTCGGCTCCGCTTTCGAGATGGACGGGCAGCTGCTCTCCATCGTCAACGTCGAGCACATCAAGCTCGCCCGCGGCAGCGCTGTCATCAAGGCCAAGCTGCGCAACATCCTGACCGGGGCCAACTTCGAGCAGAGCTTCAGGAGCGGCGACAAGTACAAGGCCGTCCGCATCGAGAAGAGCGAGTCCACCTACCTCTACGCCGACGGCGAGCTCTATCACTTCATGGACGCCGCCAGCTACGAGCAGGCGGCCCTGGACCGGGCCATGGTGGCCGACGCCCTGCCCTACCTCAAGGAGGGCAACCCGGTCGCCATCCTCCGCCACGAGGACACCGTCATCGGGGTCGAGCTGCCCATCACGGTCGAGCTGGTGGTGGCCGAGACAGAGGCGGGCGTCAAGGGCGACACCGTCTCGGGCGTGACCAAGCCTGCGCGCCTGGAGACGGGGGCGGCCCTCCAGGTCCCCATCTTCGTGAATCAGGGCGACGTGGTCCGCGTCGACACCCGCACGGGCGCCTACATGGAGCGGGCGTAGCGCCGACAGGCGTGCGGTAGGATGCCGGTCATGGAGCAGGCGCCGGCCGGCAGCGTCCGCGTCACGGACGAGGTCATCGCCAGCATCGCCGCGCTCGCGGCCCGTGAGATCGAGGGCGTCGCGGACATGGACGAGCCCAGCGCACGGCACCTGGGCGACTGGCTCAAGCGCCAGACCGCGCACCGCGGCGTGCGGGTGATGATCGACGGTGATCGGGCCATCCATCTCGAGGTGTTTCTCACCGTCGGCTCCTCGGCGGCGGTCGCGCGCGTGGCCGAGCAGGTCCAGACCAACGTGGTGGAGGCGGTCGAGCGGATGCTGGGGCTCGAGGTGGCGGAGGTCGACGTCTTCGTCTCCAGCGTCGCGTTCGCCTGAGGCGGCCCTGACACCGACCGTCCAGCGGGCGCGGCCGGGGCGCCGCCACCAGGCCCGCGAGCTGGCCCTCAAGGTCCTCTTCGGCCTCGAGGGGCACCCCGGCGACGCCCAGGAGGCGATCGCCTACCACGCCCACGAGGAGGGCCTGCCGGAGCCGGTGGCGGCCTTCGCGGGCGAGCTCGTGCGTGGGGTCCTGGAACACTCCGACGAGCTCGACGGCCGCATCCGGGCCGCCTCCCGCAACTGGACCCTCGAGCAGATGGCCAAGGTCGACCGCATCATCCTGCGCATCGCCATCTTCGAGATCTCGATCGCCCGGGACGTGCCCGTGAGGGCGGCCATCAACGAGTCGATCGAGCTCGCCAAGACCTTCTCGGGGGAAGAGTCAGGGCGCTTCGTGAACGGCGTGTTGGGCAAGGTCGCCGAGTCCCCGTGAGCGCCGGGACGGGTCCGGGGGCGACCCCCGTCGACGACGTCCTGGACCGGCTGGAGGCCGCCATCGCCCGGCTCGCGGACGGGCGCGCCCCGCTCCAGGAGCTGGTCAGGAGCCACGACGAGGCGGTCAGGCTCATGGAGGAGGCCGAGGGCCGCCTGGCCGAGCTGGCCCGGGCCCTGGAGCGGCTCGGGACCGGCCGGGAGGGCGCCGGGGGGGTGCCCGCGCCGGGGGCCCGGGAGGCGGGGCGTGAGGACGCGCCGCCCCCCCGGTGAGCTGGCGCTATATCCTGCCCCCGGTCGTGGCCTGGTTCATCGCCCAGGTCTTCAAGGTCGCCTTCGAGTCCATGCGGGAGCGCCGGCTGGACCTCCGCATCCTCGCCTCCATGGGCGGCATGCCCAGCTCGCACAGCGCCATGGTCATGGCGCTGACGGCGGCCGTGGCCCGGATCGACGGGGTCGGCTCCGCGACCTTCTCGATCGCGCTCATGTTCTCTCTCGTGGTCATGTACGACGCCGCCGGGGTGCGGCGCGCGGTGGGCCGCCAAGCGGCCATCCTGAACCGGATCGTGGACGACGTGCTGACGCAGCGCCAGGGCATCCGGGAGGAGCGGCTGCGCGAGCTCCTGGGGCACACGCCCGTCCAGGTCCTGGCCGGCGCTGCCCTCGGCATCCTGGTCGGGCTGGCGTGGCCGTGAGCGGCGCCCGCGGGAGAAGGCGGCTCGATCAAGCCCTGGCCGAGGCCGGGCTGGCGCCCTCACGCGCGCGGGCCCAGGCCCTGATCATGGCGGGCAAGGTCCGCGTGGGGGGTGAGACCGAGCGTCGCCCGGACCGCCAGGTCACGCCCGCGCAGGACATCGAGGTGGCCCAGGGCGCGGCCTTCGCCAGCCGGGGGGCCCTCAAGCTGGGTCCCGCCCTCGACCGCTTCGGCGTGGAGGTGGCGGGGCGCGTCTGCGCCGACATCGGCGCCTCCACGGGCGGGTTCACCGACGTCCTGCTGCGGCGGGGCGCCGCCCGCGTCTACGCGGTCGACGTGGGCAGGGGCCTGCTCCACTGGCGGCTGCGCCAGGACCCCAGGGTGACCGTCATGGAGGGGGTCAACGCCCGCCACCTGCAAGCCCTGCCGGAGGCCGTCTCGCTGGTCACGGTCGACGTCTCCTTCATCGGCCTCGAGAAGGTGCTGCCGGCGGTGGCCGGCGCCGCCCCCGGAGCGGAGCTGGTGGTCCTCTTCAAGCCCCAGTTCCAGGCCGGGCGCGGGGAGGTTGGGAAAGGGGGGGTGGTGCGCGACCCCGCCGTGGTGGGCGCCGCCCTGGATCGCTTCCGGGCCTGGTGCGGTACGGCCGGGCTCGCGATCGCGGGCGAGGCCCCCTCCGAGATCCCCGGCCCGGCCGGCAACCGGGAACTCTTGCTCCACCTCCTGGCTCGCGGGCCGGGACCGGGCAAAGCAGGGGCGGCGACGTGAGGCCGTCCGGCGGCGGGACCGTGGGCTTCCTCTACCACCCCCTGGTCGGGGCCTCGGCGCCCGCCTTCCAGGAGGCAAGCCGGCTGTTGCGGTCGTACGGGGTGGGCGCCTGGGAGGCCGGCCGCGACTCCCCCGAGGCCGACCTGGCCGCGCTCCTGCCGGGGACCCGGCTGGTGGTGACCCTGGGCGGCGACGGCACCTTCCTGGCCGGGGCCCGGCTGGCCCTCTCTCGCGGCATCCCGGTGCTGGGCGTGAACCTGGGGCGCCTGGGCTTTTTGACCGAGCTGGAGGCCTCGGAGCTGGCCGGCGGCCTCCGGGGCTTCCTGGAGGGCGGCTACAGGACCGAGCGCCGGACAGCCCTCAGGGCCACGCTGCGCCGGGGCGGGCGGCGGGTCGCCTCCCTGGTGGGGGCCAACGAGGCCGTGCTGGCCAAGGGCGCCGACGGCCGCATGGTGCGGATCCGCATCGCCGTCGACGGCCAGGAGGTGGGCGTCATCGACGCGGACGGGGCCATGGTGGCGACCGCGACCGGCTCCACCGCCTACGCCCTCGCCGTGGGCGGCCCCATCTTGGAGCCCGACCTTAGAGACCTCGTCCTGGTCCCGCTCAACCCCTTCGCCCTGACCGTGCGCCCGATCGTCTTCTCGCCCGGGGGGGCGCTCGACATGACCCTCGTCCGCGATCCGGGGGTGGTCACCGTGGACGGCTTCTCAAGCGTCGAGGCAGGGCCGGGGGACGTCCTCACCGTGACGGCCGAGCGCCGCCCTCTCCGCGTGGTCCGCTTCGACGGCCCCGAGGCGTTCTTCAGCCGGCTTCGCACCAAACTCGGCTGGGGCATGCCCCTGGTCCCCAAGTGAAGCCTTGCTGAGGCGCCTGCGGGTGGCCGACCTCGCCCTCGTGGCCGGCGCCGAGGCCGCCTTCGGACCGGGCCTCAACCTCCTCACCGGCGAGACGGGCAGCGGCAAGTCGCTCATCGTCGAGGCCTTGGGGCTCTGCCTGGGCGCCCGGGCCAGCGCCGAGCAGGTGCGCCACGGCTCGGAGAGGGCCCGGGTGGAGGCCGAGTTCGACGGCCTGGTCCTCGCCCGCGAGATCGGGCGCCGCTCGGCGGCCCTGGTCGGCGGGCGGGCGGCCACCGTCGAGCAGCTCAGGGAGGCGGGCCGGGATCTGGTCCAGGTCCACGGCCAGCACGAACACCAGGCCCTGCTCGACCCCGAGGCCCAGACCCTTCTCCTCGACGCCTACGCGGGGGCGCTGGAGGCGAGGCGCCTGGTCGCGGCCGCGCACCGCGCCTACGCGGACGCCTCCTCCCGGCTCCGCGACCTGCAGAGCCTGGAGGCGCGCGGGAGGCGCGAGGAGGAGTACCTGCGCTGGCAGCTCCAGGAGCTGACCCGTGCGGCGCTGCTGCCGGGTGAGGACGAGGAGCTGGCGCAGGAGCGCGGCGCCGTCCGCCACGCCGCCCGCCTGGCCGAGATGACGGCCGGGGCCCGACAGGCCCTGGACGAGGAGAGAGGCCTTCTGGCGGCCGTCTCCGGTATGCGGGCGGCAGCCGAGCTCGACCCCCGGCTGGCAGCCCTGGCCGGGCGCATGGAGGCCCTGGCGGAGGAAGCCGCCGGGATGGCGACCGAGTTGCGGGCCTACGGCGAGCGGCTGGAGGCCGACCCCGGCCGCCTCGAGGCCCTGGAGGAACGCCTGGCCGAGCTGGAGGCCATCAAGCGCAAGTACGGCGGCAGCCTCGAGGAGGCCATCGAAGAGCGCGAGCGCCTCCGCTCTAGGCTGGGCGAGGCCGCCGACTTGGGCGCCGCGCTGGAGGCGGCGGGGCGGGCGTCGGCGGCGGCGAGGCAGGCCCTGGAC
>JBOHUY010000333.1:0-9911 GCA_050735015.1 Candidatus Dormibacterales bacterium
TGAGGAGGTCGTCGTCGATCTGCTCGACCTCTTCGAAGTCCTTCTCCCCGTCGGTGACCTCGATCCCCATCTCCTTGAAGGCGGCGAAGACCCTGAAGATCTGGTCGGGTTCCGCCTCCATCTCCGAGAAGGCCTGGAGGACGTCGTCGGGCGTGAGGTAGCCCTGCTCTTTGCCCTTGACGATGAGCGCCTCAGCCTGCTGGGCGAGCTCGTCCTCGAGCTTGCTCTCGATCCTTTCTTGCGTTTTCGCCAAGCTAACTCCCTTCTCCCGGCCCCGTCCCGGGTCCCTGGTCCCCGACCGCGGTCGCCACCGCCCGCCTCGTCTTCATCGCCTCCAGCTCCCGGCCCACGCCGGCATGAACGGCCTGGAGCTCCTCGGCCCGGCGCAGGTCCCCCCTGCGCTCGGCCTCCTGGATCTCACCCCTGAGTCCCGTGAGCCGCGCCTCCAGCGCGCCCCGCTTCAGCTGCAGCACGACGCTGTCGACGGTGCCGTCGTCCACCGGGGGCGGGGCGCTCGCCCGGGCGCGCCTGATCAACTCCTGCTCGGTTTCGTCGAACTCCGCCAGCTCGCCGCCCAGGGCCTCCGGCCCGTCTCGGTCTATGGCATCCAACATTTTGAGGTAAGTCGGCCGCTCGCCTTCGGCGAGGTCCTCCGGTCGGAGCAGGGCGCGAACTCGGGAGGCGGCTTCGGGGCGGACGGCGAGCACCTGAAGAAGGTAGACGCCCGGGGACATCCTCCGTCCGGCCGCCTGCGCCGGCCTGCCGTTGCTGGGCTGGGCACTCCCCTGCTTGACGCGCCCCGCGCCGCCTCCCTGCGGGCCCGCCTCGACGTGCCCGGGGGCGACCCCCAGCCACTCGGCGGCCCGGTTCCTGTAGAGCTCCTGGAGGGCGGGGTCGCCGAGCGTGGGCAGGTCGGCCCGCAGACGGGAGAGCGCGACCTCGAAGTCGCGCGGGTTGGTCGGGTTGAGGCCGCGCTGGGCCGCCGCCAGCTTGAACTCCCAGCCCTGGACGGCCCTCGCCACGAGCTCGGCCCAGCGGCGGGGGGCGTCGGGGCCCGCGCGCAAGAACTCGTCCGGGTCCTTGGCCCCGGCGTAGGCGACGACCCTGGTCCTGAGCCCGGCGGCGGCCGCCAGCCCGACCGTCCGAAGGGCCGCGGCGCGGCCCGCATCGTCCGCGTCGAAGGCCAGGACGACCTCGTCGGTGAAGCGCTTCAGAAGGCGCATCTGGTCCTCGGTGAGGGCCGTTCCGGAACTGGCCACGGCGTTCTCGACCCCGAGCGCGTGCGCCGTGATGACGTCGAACTGGCCCTCCATGACGACCGCGAAGCCAGCCCCCTCGACCGCGGCGCGGGCGAGGTCGAGTGCGAAGAGCACGCTGCCCTTGACGTAGGCGGCCGTCTCGCGGCTGTTGACGTACTTGGCCCTGACGCCGGCCTCCACGGTCCGCCCCGTGAAGGCCAGGTGGCGGCCGCGCTCGTCGCGGATGGGGACCATGAGACGCCGGCCGAAGGCGTCCCGCCCGTCCGAGCGGACGAGGCCGGCGGCAGCCGCCTCCGCCCCGCTCACGCCCTTTTTGGCAAGAAAGCTGACCAGGCTTCGGCCTCCGGGCGCGTACCCCAGCTGGAAGCGTCGCGCGGCCTCCTGA
This sequence comes from Candidatus Dormibacterales bacterium, assembly GCA_050735015.1. Lineage (GTDB taxonomy): Bacteria > Chloroflexota > Dormibacteria > Dormibacterales > Dormibacteraceae > JBOHUX01. The sequence goes on from JBOHUY010000333.1 coordinate 1,645, forward strand.
CCGACCGCCCGCGCCTCCAGCAGCTCGCGCCCGGGCGACCCCGCCGGGGTCGAGTGGAGGACGTACTCGTAGTAGCGGGCGGCCAGCTCGTTCACCTCCAGGATGCGGCGCTTGAGCTCGAGTCGCCTTCGGTCAAGGCCGGGCCGGTCCCGGGAGATCTCGATCCCGGCGCGGTCGGCGAGGACCTGGAGGGCGCCCTTGAAGTCCGTGTGCTCGATGAGCTCCACGAACCTGATCAGATCGCCCCCCTTGCTGCAGCCAAAGCAGAACCAGACCTGGGTCTGGGGGTTGACCGTGAAGCTGGGGGAGTCCTCCTGGTGGAAGGGGCACAGCCCCACCCACTCCCGGCTCTGGCGGCGGAGGCGGACGTGCTCGGCGACCACCTCCACGAGGTCGTTCCGCGACTTGACCTGGGCCACGACGTCGTCTGCGGCGGGGGCCATCTGACGAGAACCTAGGCTAGCTCCCGCGAGCGCTTTTCAACAGGGGGGCGGGTGGCGGCCCCCCCGCCGCCACGCCGCCGGCGTCCCGCTCCCCGCGGGACGGCCAGCTAACCGGTCTCGGATCCCTCCCCGAGGGCGGCCTGCGCGGCCGCCAGCCGCGCCACCGGCACCCGGAAGGGACTGCAGGAGACGTAGTCCAGGCCGAGCTCGTGGCAGAGCCGGATGGATCGGGGGTCGCCCCCGTGCTCGCCGCAGATGCCCACCTCGAGGTCGGGCCGAACCGCCCGGCCCTCCTCCACGGCCAGCCGCATGAGCCGGCCGACGCCGTCGCGGTCGACGGTCTCGAAGGGGTTGTCCTTGAGGATCTTGCGCTCCAGGTAGCGGACGATGAACTTGCCCTCGGCGTCGTCCCGCGAGTACCCGAACGTGGTCTGCGTGAGGTCGTTGGTGCCGAAGGAGAAGAACTCGGCCGGCCCCGCGATCTCCCCGGCCGTGAGGGCGGCCCTGGGGACCTCGATCATGGTCCCGAACTTGTAGGGGACCTCGACGCCCTTCTCCTCCTGCACGCGCTGCGCGACCGGCTCCAGCTCCTGCTTCACGCTGTCCAGCTCGGCCCTCGTGCCCACGAGCGGGATCATGATCTCGGGGCGGGCGTCCACGCCCCTGCCCCGGAGGTTGCAGGCCGCCTCCATGATGGCCCGTACCTGCATGCGCGTGATCTCCGGGAAGAGTATGGAGAGCCGGCAGCCCCTGAGGCCCAGCATGGGGTTGGCCTCGCGCAACTGGTCCACGCGCTGGAGCACGCGCTCGAGCCTGGCCAGCTCGCCGGGGTCGTCCCCCCTCTCCCGCAGTTCGGTCGTCCGCACCAAGAGCTCGTCGTGGTCGGGCAGGAACTCGTGCAGGGGCGGGTCGATGAGCCGGATCACGACCGGCAGGCCCTGCATCGCCTCCAGGATGCCCTCGAAGTCGCCCCTCTGGATGGGCAGCAGCCTTGCCAGCTCGGCCTCGCGCTCCTCGGTCGTGGCGGCCAGGATCATGGCCTGCACGACGGGCAGGCGGTCCTCCTCCATGAACATGTGCTCGGTCCGGCAGAGCCCGATGCCCTGGGCCCCGTTCTCGCGCGCCTTGACGGCGTCGCGGGGGTAGTCGGCGTTGGCCCAGATCTGCAGGCGGCGGAGCCCGTCCGCCCAGCCCAAGAGGGTTTTCATGGCCGGCGTCGGCTCGGGCGCGATGGTGGGCACGCGGCCCGCGAAGACGCGCCCGCTGGTGCCGTCGATGGTGATCTCGTCGCCCTGCCGGACGGTCTGCCCGTCGGCCTTGAAGGAGCGGTCGCGGAGGTCGACCTGGATGGTGTCGGCGCCCACGATGCAGGGCCGGCCCATGCCCCGAGCCACGAGGGCGGCGTGGCTGGCCCGGCCCCCCGTGGAGGTGAGGATGCCGCGCGCCGCCACCATGCCGTGAACGTCGTCGGGGCTCGTCTCCACCCGGACCAGGATCACATCCCGGCCCTCCTTGCCCCACTCTTCGGCGGTGTCGGGGTCGAAGACGGCCTCGCCGCTGGCGGCGCCCGGGGAGGCGGCCACGCCCGTTCCCAGGGGGGCGGCGGTGATGCCGGCCTCGTCCAGCCGGGGGTGCAGCAGCTGCTCCAGCTGCCTCGGTTCGACGCGCGCGACGGCCTCCTCGCGGGTGATGAGGCCCTCTTGGACCATGGCCGCCGCGATCTCGACGGCGGCCTCGCCCGTGCGCTTGGCGTTGCGCGTCTGGCGCATGTAGAGGCGGCCGCGCTCGATCGTGAACTCCAGGTCCTGCACGTCCCGGTAGTGCTTCTCGAGCCGCTCCGCGTAGCCCAGGAACTGGTCGTAGACGGCGGGCATGCGCTCTTTCATCTCCGCCACCGGCAGCGTCTGCCGGATGCCGGCCACGACGTCCTCCCCCTGGGCGTTGGGGAGGTAGTCGCCGTACAGCTCCCGGGTCCACGTGAGCGGGTTGCGGGTGAAGGCGACGCCGGTCCCGGAGTCGTCTCCCATGTTGCCGAAGACCATGGTCTGCACGTTGACGGCCGTGCCGAGGTCGTCGGGGATGCGCTCCTGGCGCCGGTAGGTGATGGCGCGGGGGGTGTTCCAGGAGGAGAAGACGGCCTCCACGGCCGCCTCCAGTTGGACCCTGGGGTCCTGGGGGAAGTCCTCCCCGGCCTGCTCGCGGTAGATGGCGGAAAAGCGCTCCACGACCTCCCGCAGCCGGTCGGGCCCGAGCTCGGGGTCGGTCTTCACGCCCGCCTCGCGCTTGGCCTCGGTGAGAGCCTCCTCGAAGAGGCGTCCGTCGATGCCGCGCACGATGCGCCCGAACATCTGGATGAACCGGCGGAAGGCGTCGAGCGCGAAGCGCTCGTCCCCGGTCAGAGCGGCCAGGCCCTTGAGGGTCTCGCCGTTGAGGCCCAGGTTGAGGACGGTGTCCATCATCCCGGGCATGGAGAACTTGGCCCCCGAGCGGACGCTGACCAGGAGGGGGTTGGCGGCGTCGCCGAACTTCTTGCCCGCCTGCCCCTCGACCTCGGCGAGGGCGGCCAGGGCCTGGTCCCAGAGCCCCTCGGGGAGCTCGCCGCCGCCGGCCAGGTAAGCGCGGCAGGCCTCCGTGGTGATGGTGAAGCCGGGGGGCACGGGCAGGGCCGCCCGCGTCATCTCGGCGGCGCCGGCGCCCTTGCCCCCCAGGAGGTCGCGCATGTCGCGGGACCCCTCCTTGAAGAGGTAGACCCACTTGTGGCGGGCCCCGCCCTGCCCCCGCCGATCCTCGGCCATGTTCCTAGTCTGACCTACTCGAAAAGACCGCGGAGGCGCTCCACCAGGCCGGCCAGGGCGACTCTTTCCTGGGCCATGGAGTCACGCTCGCGGATGGTGACGGCGCGGTCCTGGAGGGAGTCGAAGTCGACCGTCACGCAGTGGGGGGTCCCGATCTCGTCCTGGCGGCGGTAGCGGCGCCCGATGTGCCCACCGGTCTGGTCGTACTCGACCCTGAAGCCGGCCCGGCGGAGCTCGCGCTGGACCTCTCGCGCGAGCTCGATCAGGGGCTCCTTCTTGGAGAGGGGCACGACCGCCACCTGGACCGGGGCCAGGTTGCGGTGCAGCCTCAGCACGACGCGCGTCTCCCCGTTCACTTCCTCCTCGTCGTAGGCGTCCAGGAGGGCGGTGATGAAGATGCGGTCCACGCTCACGGCGGGCTCGATGACCCAGGGCAGGTAGCGCTGGCCGGTGTCGGGGTCGAGGTATGTCAGGTCCTGGCCCGAGCCCTCCTGCTGCGCGCGGAGATCGTAGTCGGTGCGGTCGGCCACCCCCTCCAGCTCCGACCAGCCGAAGGGGAACTCGTACTCGATGTCGGTGCTCGCCTTGGCGTAGTGCGCCCTCTCGTCCTGGTCGTGGTCACGAAAGCGCAGGCGCGCGGCCCCGATCCCGATCACCTCCGTGTACCAGCGCATGCGCTCTTCCTTCCAGTGCCGGAACCAGGCCTCGTCCTCGCCCGGCGGCACGAAGAACTCCATCTCCATCTGCTCGAACTCGCGCAGGCGGAAGACGAAGTTGCCGGGGGAGATCTCGTTGCGGAAGGAGCGCCCGTTCTGGGCGATCCCGAAGGGGACGCGGACGCGCGTCGAGTTGATGACGTTCTTGAAGTCGACGAACATGCCCTGGGCCGTCTCCGGGCGCAGGTAGACCCCGGCCGAGCTCTCCTCGACGGGCCCGATGAAGGTCTTGAACATGAGATTGAACATGCGCGGCTCGCTCAGCTCACCCCCACACTCGGGGCAGCGGCCGCCCTCCACGTGGTCGGCGCGCCAGCGCTTGCGGCAGGCGCCCAGGCAGTCGACGAGGGGGTCGCTGAAGCCGGCCACGTGCCCGGAGGCGACCCAGACCTGAGGGTGCATGATGATGGTCGACTCCAGCCCCACGACGTCGTCGCGGAGGTCGACGACGTGCCTCCACCAGAGCTCGCGGATGGCCCGCTTCAAGGCCACCCCGTAGGGGCCGTAGTCGTAGAGCGCGGTGATGCCCCCGTAGATCTCGCTGGAGGGGTAGACGAAGCCGCGCCGCTTGCAGAGCGCGACCACCTTGTCCATGAGCTGGTCGCGGTCGACCGTCACCTAATGGGCGCCTCGCATCTGACGGATGAACTGGAGCGATCGGAGCCGGCGGTCGAGGTGGTGCTCCAGCTGGGCCCAGAGCACCTCTTCCACCTCGGCCATGAGCGCCGGCTCGAGGAGAAGCCTACGGTAGGTGGCGAGGTCGCCGGAGGCCACCACCCGGAGCACCTTGAGGGCGGCCACCGAGGTCTCGGGCGCCCCCGGGTCCTGGCAGTCCGGGCACGAAAATCCCCCGGCGCGGGCCGAGAAGGGCGCCGGCCGGGGCGAGAGCGCGGCTCCGCAGCCCGCGCAGGCGGAGACCTGGAGCCCGTACCCGAGCGCCTCCAAGAAGGCGCCCACGAAGTAGGCGCAGGCACGCCGGGGGTCGGCCTCCAGGGCGACCTCGTCGAGGGCCGCGGCGGTCAGCTCGTAAAGGGGCCCGAGCGGGGTCCTCTCCTCGGTCGCCCGCTCCACCAGCTCTGCGATGAGGGCGGCGTGGGCGGTGCGCTCGACCTCGGCCGGGAGGCGGGGCCGGGGCAGGCGCTGGGCCTGGGCGACCACATCCAGGCTCCGCCCCCGCGCCAAGAGCACGTCGACCTGGGCGAAGAGGTCGAGCGAGGGACCCACCTTGCTGGAGGCGCGGCGGGCCCCCTTGGCGATCACGCCCAGCTTGCCGTGGCCGCGGGTGAGCAGCGTGTAGACGCGGTCGGCCTCGCCGTAGTCGACTTTGCGCAGCACTATCGCCTGCTCGCGGTAGGTGGTCATGGCGTGGCAGCTATTGTGGGTCGCGGTCGGACGCCGGCGGACGGCGGCCTCGATCGCGGGCGGCGGAAGCCTCCTGCGATGACGCCTCAGGAATCCCGCTCGGGAGCGCCGCCCGCGGGCCGCGGTCTTTTCAGGCCCCGCCCTCCTCCAGGGCTGGGCGCTCGGGCACGGGCAGGCCGGCCTCCTCCAGGGCCTGCCGCGGCCAGGGCCGCCGCGAGGTCATGCTCAGGCGCGCGATGCGGCGGCCGTCCACCTCCTCCACCTTCCAGGCCAGGCGGCCGTCGTCGATGGCGGCGCCCGCCTCCGGGATCTCGCCCAGGAGGGAGATGATGTAGCCCCCCACGGAGTCGTACTCCTCGCTGTCCGCGATGCCGAGGTCCAGGCGCTCGTTCAGGTCCTCGATGGGGAAGCGAGCGTCCACCACCGCCTCGTGGTCGCTGACCAGGGTGAGGGGCTCCGGCTCCGCGATGTCGTACTCGTCGCGGATCTCCCCCACGATCTCCTCCAGGAGGTCCTCCAGCGTGACCACCCCGGCCGTGCCCCCGTACTCGTCGACCACGATCATCATGTGCACCTTCTCCTCCTGCATCTCGTGCAGGAGCTCGTCCACCTTCTTCTGCTCGGGCGTGAAGCGGGCGGGGCGCAGGACCTCATCCATGTTGAACTCGCGGCGCCCGCGCCCGAAGAGGAGGAGAACGTCCTTGGCGTGGACGGTGCCGACGACATGGTCCAGGTCCCCCTCGTAAACGGGGATGCGGGTGTGGCCCTTGGTCCTGATCACGTTGGTGACCTCGTCCAGCGTGGCCGTGCGCTCGACCGCGGTCACGTCCGTGCGCGGGACCATGACCTCCCGCACCAGCATGTCCCCGATGGAGATGACGCCGTGGATCATCTCGCGCTCCTCCTCCTCGATGACGCCCTGCTCCTCGGAGACGTGCAGGATGGTCATCAGCTCCTGCTCTGTCACGTAGGGCGCGGCCGCGCGCCCGCGCGAGACCGCGCGCGAGACCAGGGTGATGGCCCAGAGCACGGGCTTTATGAGGGAGGCGAGGCGGTCCAGAGGGCCGGAGGCGGCCAGCGCGATGCGGTCGGCGTTGCGGATGGCGACGGTCTTGGGGGTGACCTCGGCGAAGACGAGCAGGAAGAAGGCCAGGCACAAGGAGACCAGGAAGTCTCCCCACACCCCCCAGGCCCGGGGCAGGTGGCCGACGCCCAGGAGCGTGGCCGAGGTGGAGGCCAGGATGAGGGCCAGTGTGTTGGTGACCAGGACCGTGGAGAGGAAGCGGTTGGGATCCTGCTCCAGGCGGTGCAGCACGCGGGCGGCGCGGCTGCCCTCCTCGGCCAGGTGACGCACCCGCATCCGGCCCACCGAGGTCATGGCGGTCTCCGTGGCCGAGGCCGCGGCGGCCACCACGACGCAGGCCGCCAGCACCACGACCTCCGCCCAGGACTCAGGCGTCATCGATCCGGGTCCAGCCTATCAGCGAGGGGGGCCGCTACCGGAAGAGCTCGGAGACGCTGCGGTTCTCGTGCACGCGGATGATCGCCTCCGCCAGGAGCGGCGCCACCGAGAGCACCGTCAGCGGGGGCCCCTGCTTCTCGGGAGGGATGGGGACGGAGTCGGTCACCACGACCTCCGCCACCGGGGCCTGGCGCAGGCGCGCGACGGCGCCGTCGGTGAGGACCGCGTGCGTGGCCGCGATGCGGACCTGGCCGGCGCCCATCTCCCGCAGGGCGCTGGCGACCGCGGCCACGGTCCCGCCCGTGGAGATGATGTCCTCGACGACGACGCAGTCGCGGTCCTTGACCTCGCCCGCCACGTCCAGGACCTCGGCGTCGTCGTCGCGCGTGCGGCGCTTGTAGACGAAGGCGATGGGCACCCCGAGCAGGTTCGCCACCGCCTCCGCACGCTTGGCCCCGCCCGCGTCGGGGGCCACCACCGTGAGCCGGTCGAGGCTGCGGCTGCGCAGGTGGGCGGCCAGTATGCGGTTGGCGGTCAGGTGGTCGGTGGGGACGTCGAAGAAGCCCTCGATGGCGTCCGCGTGCAGGTCCAGGAGGAGGAGGCGGTCGGCCCCCGCCAGGGTGATGAAGTTGGCGATCAGCTTGGCGCTGATGGGCTCGCGGGGCTGGGACTTGCGCTCCTTGCGCGCGTAGCCGTAGTAGGGGATGACGGCCGTGACGCGCCCCGCCGAGGCCCGCCGGAGGGCGTCCAGGATGACGAAGAGCTCCATCAGGTTCTCGTTGATGGGGTGGCAGGTGGGCTGGACCACGAAGACGTCGTGGCCGCGCATGGAGTCCTGGATCTTGACGTCGATCTCGCCGTCCGGGAAGCGGTGGACGCGGGGGTCGGTGAGGGGCACGTCCAGCTCCCTGGAGATGAACTCGGCAAGGGCCGGGTTGGCCGTGCCCGAGATCAGCTTCAGCTCGCCCCAGGGCGAGCTCTCCTCGCTTGCGAACTCCACCGCGGTCGAAAGCCTCCCGATCATGGCGCGCCCGTCTCCTTCTCGCCCGCGGGCGACGCTCGCCGCCCGGCCGCCGCCTTCCCCACGACCCGGGCCGGCATCCCCACCACCGTGGCCCCGTCCGGCACGTCCCTGGTCACCACCGAGCCCGCCCCCGTGCTCGCCGCCCGGCCCACCGTGACCGGGGCCCGGAGCATGGTGTCGACGCCGATGAAGGCGTCGTCGCCGATCACGGTCTGGCTCTTGGACCTGGTCACGCCATCGTAGTTGGCGGTGACGGTCCCGGCTGCGATGTTGACGCGCTCGCCCACCACGGCGTCCCCCAGGTACGAGAAGTGGGGCACGGCGGAGCCCTTTCCCACCTTCGACCTCACGATCTCGGCGAAGCTGCCCACGTGCACGCCGGGGGCGAGCTCGGTCCCCGGCCGCAGCTTGGCGAAGGGGCCGCAGTCGGACCCCCTGCCGACCCGGCAGCCCCGCAGCCAGGAG
>JBOHUY010000334.1:0-1739 GCA_050735015.1 Candidatus Dormibacterales bacterium
CGTCCCGTCAGGGTGATGGGGAGCACGCTCCGGCTCCGGCCGGCGGCCCGCTCGTACCGCGCCGGGACGGGGGCCGCGGCCCCCAGGGCGTCGGCGCCCAGGGTGGCCCTCAACTCCCCCTCCAGCCAGCCTTCGAACCTGATGGCGGCGATGCTCATGTCACCCACCAGAACGGACCCCCGGTTCGGGCAGAGTACCCATCGCCGGCCCCCGCTCGTCGAGCGCCTGGCGCAGCGCCGCCTTGGCCGCCGCCAGCCGGGAGGCGATGGTCCGCTCGGGAACGCCGACGGCGACGGCGATCTCGCGGTTGGTGTAACCGTGCAGGTGCCTCAGGACGATCGCGGCCGACTGCTTGGGCGGAAGACTTCTGAGCGCCCTCAAAAGGTCCGGGCCGAGGCCCGCCGCGAAGTCCGGTTCGGGCGGCCGGCCAAGCCTTTTGACCAGCTCGGCGCCGTCCCGCAGCCTCTCTCGCCGCCGGTGGGAGAAGGCGGTGTTGAGGGCGATCCGGTGCAGCCAGGCCTCGGCCGGCGCGTCCTGCTTCCAGCTCTTCCAGGCCCGGAATGCCTTGAGGTAGGCCTCCTGCGCGCAGTCCTCCGCCGCGGCCCTCTCCCGAAGGATCGCCATCAGCGTGCCCAGGATGCGCGGGTAACTGTCGCGGTACAGGCGGTCGAAGTCCTGCTTGCGGCCGGGGGTCAGCCCGGAGACGGTCACGCAGCGGTATGACGGTGGGAGGCGAGTGGGCTTGCCCCCGCCGGGGCCCGGCGCCCCTATCTTCCCGGCCGATGCCCTCGGATGGCGATGGACGCGAGGGGCGGCGGCTCGCCATTTCCCGCAGATGCCTGCCTCCCTGACCGGAGTCCGACTCCTGGCCGCGGCCCCGGCAGAGGTGCGGGCGCTGCTTGACTGAACGCCCGAACGCTGCACGTTGGGGGGCTGGCCGACCCCGCCGGCGCGGGGCGCGCCGCCCTGGACCTCTCGAACGCGACCAGCAGCACCATCCAGTCGAAGACCAACTTCTTTCATGGGGTGCGGAGCGGTTCGGTACAGGCGGCCAGCCGCCCCTCCACGTCGGGCGCACGATCATCGTCGTCCAGATCCATGTCTCGGACGCGGCCGGACGCCGGGGTGGCGCAGGTGACGCGGACCCAGGCCGTACCGAGCACTCGCGGGCCTGAGGTCCTCGCCGTGAGAGCCCGGGCCACCGCCAGCCGGCGGGGGGATTGGTGGAGGCGGCGGGAATTGAACCCGCGTCCGAAGCAGCTCGGCCCGGGATTTCTACGAGCGTGTCCAGGATTCTGATCTCACCGGTCGGGCTCCTCCTGGCGGGATCCCTCGCGGCCAGCCTCGGTGGATCTCCCGGCCCGGCGCCGAGGCGCCGCCGGGCCGGAGAGCCGGCTTGGTGACGCCGCCTCCAGGTCCGCCGGCGCGACCTGGGGCGACGCCCGGGCTCTAGGTCCCGGGGGTCATGTCCTCACCGCTTACGCGGCGAGGGCGAGACCGGTGTTCTTGTTGGCGTTTGTGAAACGCTGCGCTGTATCGCCCGCTGCTCTCGGCTCGCTGTCCCGAAGCTCAACTGCCCCGTCGAGACCAGACGCCCCCACGGTGAAGCTTCCCTGGGATTCTACCCCGGAAGGTGCGGACCTACCCGCCTTCCTGTCCCGGCCCATGACGGCGCCGGCTGGAGCAGCCGCACCGCCGAATCCCGGCCCGATCCTGGCCGCTCGTGCCAGGACGCGAGG
>JBOHUY010000335.1:0-2838 GCA_050735015.1 Candidatus Dormibacterales bacterium
CCCGTGCTGACGATTCCGACCGTCCCCAGCGGGCGCGTCACCGGCCGATCCCGCCCGGCGCCGGCCGCCGCCGGCACCGCCGTGCCGCATCCGGGGTGGCGCCCCGGCCTCCAGTCCTGCCCACCCCCGCCGCAGGCCGCTTCCAGCCCCTGCCGCAAGGTGCCGGGCGCGGGACCGGAACCATCCCTAGCGCGTCCCCGAGGGCACGGGGTCGGCGATCAGGCCCAGGTCCGCCATCTCCTGGCGCAGCCGGGCCGCCGGCTCGCTCCCGAACTCCGGCAGGGGCGGGCGCGGCCGCCCCCCGGTCAGGCCCAGCTGCTGGGTCCAGAACTTGATCGTCGCGACCGGGCAGAGGGCGTCCCGGTCCCAGGGCACCCTGACCCAGCGGTGGTGGAGTTCTCGCAGAGGCTGCATGGCGTAATAGAGCTCGGCCGCCTTCTTGAAGTCACCGCCCAGCGCGGCCTGCACGTAGTCCCGCATGGGGGTGGCGCGGGCGGAGTCGTACATGTAGTTGGTGCCCGTGTAGATGGCCTTCTGGCCGAACTGGACCAGGTTGACCAGAAAGTGCTCCTCCGAGGGGTCGACGACTACGATGCCGTCCTTGACCAGGCTCCGGACCTGGATCGTGTGGGCCATGTCGACGGCGTTCTTGAGGGCGGCCACGTTGGGGATGCGGGCCAGCCTCGCCATCAGCTGGGTGCTGATCACGTAGCCGGCCTGGGCGGTATTGAAGATGCTGAGACCGAGGTTGGTGGAGGCGGCCACGCGCTCGAAGTACTCGTAGATCATCGACTCCGAGGCGCGCCCGAAGGCGGGCCCGATGACGGAGATGAAGTCGGCGCCGTGGGCCTCGGCGTGCTGGATGAGGTCGATGGTGTCCTTGAGGCTCTGGTGGGCGCAGCGGCAGATGATGGGCACGGCGCCGCGGTTCTCGCTGGCCACGATCTCCATCACCCGCTTGCGCTCCGCCACCGTCAGGAGCCAGAAGTTGCCGTAGAACCCGTGCACGTAGAGGCCGCCGGCGCCGATCACGTCTACGTAGTGGCGGATGTCGTGGCGGAGCCCCGGCTCGTCGATCTCCCCCTCCGGCGTCTCCGGCAGGCAGAAGGCCGAGAAGATGCCCTGGATCTTCTCCTTCGCGTACTCCTTGGCTTCGGCCTTCGTGTATTTCATGGTTCCTTCTCCAAGGCGAGCGGGCCGGCCTCGCTGCCGGCCGCCCCGAAATCCGTGTTCAAAAGCCGCCCGGCGTTGCCGGCCAGGACGGCCCGGCACTCGTCCGGCGTCAGCCCGCTCTGTTCCACCATCCGGCGGGGCTCCCTCTCGCCCATCTCCCAGGGGTAGTCGCTCCCGATCAGGAGGCGGTCGGCGGGCATCACCTCGACCAGCCCTCTGAAGCCGAGCGAGGAGTGGAGGATGGTGTCGAAGTGGCAGCTGCGCACGTACTCGGCGGGGGACCGGGGGGCCCGGGTCCGCGCCTCCGGGCGCACCTCCCAACCGTGCGTCAGCCTGCCCAGCAGAAAGCTGATCCCGCCGCCGCCCAGCGGGAAGCAGAGCTTGAGCCTGGGGAACCGCTCCAGGACCCCGCCCAGGATGACGCGGCTCAGCGAGATGGCGGCGTCGTAGGGGTTGCCCACGATCTGGGTCAGCCCGTACTCCTTGAGGCGCTCCTCGCCGGCCACGTTGTTGGGGTGGAAGAAAAGGGGGACGTCCAGCTCCTGGACGGCCTCGAAGAGGGGCTCGAAGCGCTCGTCGTCGAAGTAGACGCCGTTCACGTTGGTCCCCGCGCTGGCCCCCACCAGGCCCAGCTCTCGGACCCCGTGGCGCAGCTCGGCCACCGCGCCCTCCACGTCTTGGAGGGGCAGCGCCGCCAGCCCCAGAAGGCGATCCGGCCACGCCATCACCGAGCCCGCGATGGCTTCGTTGATGCCCCTCGACAGCTCCCGTCCCAGCGCCGGCTCGGCCCAGTAGCAGGTCAGCCAGCTGGGGGCGCAGCAGAGCCGGTGGGAGAGGTTCGCCCTCTCCATGTCCTCGACCAGCAGGGACACGTCGGTCAGCCGCGGGGGGATGGGGCCCAGGTGGCGGTCCCCGAAGTAGAGCGACTCCACGCCTTGGCGGCCGTCGCGGGCGGCGAACCTGCCGTCGATGCGGAGGACCTCCAGGGGCAGGTGGTGGGCGTGGACGTCGACGGCGGCCGACGAGGGGGGTTCGCCCGCCGGGGCCGCCCGCGGCGTCAGCTCAGCCGCGGACATGGGCGCCCGCCGGCCGCCTCCTGCCCGCCGCTCGCCTCACGGCCGCTTACCCCGCGGTCCCGGCGGCGGCGGGGACGCCGCCCGAGGCCCGCAGCCGGTCCATGAGGACGCCGTGGCCGGGCTTGACGTCGGTCAGGCCCAGCGTCCGGAAGGCGTACCAGTAATCGCCCCCGTTGCTGGTCACGATGGGCAGCCGGGTGTCGCGCTCCAGGTACTCGATCATCTCGAAGGCGTGCCACTGGGGGCAGGGCACGTAGCCGGCCTCCGCCCCCGGCGCCCGCCTGAGGACCCCCGTCACGAACTCGTAGGCGTGCCTCTCGTCGATATCGTGGAGCGTGAAGAACTCGGCCTTCATGGCCTCCTCGTGGACGACCTCGAAGCCCTCCTCCTCCAGGAGGGCGACGACGTTGCGGTGCGTCTCGGGCGGGAAGGGCGTCGCCACCGCCAGCCTCGTCGCCCCCAGCCAGCGGAAGGCCTCCATGGCGGAGAACATGGCCGTGGAGGCGGGCAGGCCGGTCCGCCGCCTCATGCGCGCGATCAGCTCGTGCATGAAGGCCGCCCCCCGGCTGGCCACCGGCGGCGCGCCCGC
>JBOHUY010000336.1:0-3286 GCA_050735015.1 Candidatus Dormibacterales bacterium
CGGCGCAGATGGCGCCCTTCGCTTCACCCCGACCGCGATCAGCACTGCCATCGAGATCACGCGGCCGTTCTCTCGGACCTTCTCGAAAGTGCCGTCGAGCATCAGGTAGGGGTACTCGGCATCCAGCGGCGGGTCCTGAAGGGGTGGACCTGGGCGTCCAGTTCCTTGCAGATCCGGCTGACCTGGTCCTTGCAGATTCCCTTGAGGCCGAGCGCCTCGGCGAGGGCGTCGACGCTCGGGTGCTGACGCCATGGACGTAGGCCTCTTGGACCACCGAGAGCAGGGCCCGCTCATGCCGACGCCGGGGCTCCAACAGGCTCGGGACGTAGGTTCCTGCCCGCAGCTTGGGGATGTCGAGCTCGATAGTGCCGACGCGGGTGTCCCACCCCCACTCCCGCTCCCGGTAGCCGTTGCGGTAAGTGACCCGGCTGTCAGAGCGCTCGTGGAGCCCGGCCCCAACCAGCTGCGTCACCCCGGCGTCCATCAGCTCTTGAGCGAGCAGCTTGAGGCCGTCGCGCAGGAACTCCGCATCGGCGCCCTGCTCCGCCTTGCCCAGCAGGTCCAGTAGTGTCATCCTCGGTTGGCCATCGTCGTGGTCCTCCAAATGGTTAGTGAGATATCCACTTGGAACCACACGGTGGCCGCCTTCGTCAAGACGGCCCGGGATTTACACCACTAAGCTCGACACAACTCGTGGCACAGGATGCCGCCCTGCGCGCGCGCGGGCGCGGACCCCTTGCCGTGGATGGTGTCTCTCCTTGACGATCTTCGAGACTCCTGATGTGGGCTGAAGCGCAACCTCATCAGCAATCCGCGATTGATAACAAATGATCCAGCGAAAACTGGATCATTCAGCCCGCCAACGGGCCGCTCCCGAGATCAAATCGGTCCTTTCGCGCCACCTCCGAAAGTTCGAATAAGCACCTGTCTCCTGCTCCAAGGCCGAACCACACAGCGCTATTCGAACCTTCCCGGCCCGCAAGGCCCGCTCGAACTCGGAAACAGGCCCTGATGGCCGCGAAAACGGTTCGAAGCCCGTGTCCCGCCGTGCCGAGCGCGGGGCCTCACCGAATGGTCGGCTGATCCTGCTCTCGACTCACATCATCGGCGACGTGGAGGCGGTGGCCAGCCGGCTGGTCCTCATGAACCGAGGCCGGCTGCTGGCTGACACCAGCCCGAGCGACCTGATCGTAGGTGCCGCCGGACTCGTGTGGTCGGTCGGTACCGATGCTCGGACGGCGGCGATTCTGCAGGCGAGGTATCCGATCAGCGGGATGGTGAGCCAGGTGGCGGGGGTCAGTCCGCGGGTGATCGCTAGAGGGCAGCCGGCAGCCGGCGCGATGCCGGCGAGCCCGAACTTGGAGGATGCCTATCTGGCCTGGGTGGCCCTCGGATCCTGAGGCCGCATCGCGGCACCGGCCTCGACTATGTTGGTGGCGTGCTTACCGGGACGTGGACCTGCAGCGGCACATGAAGGCGACCGACGTCGAAGGCTACATCGTCGCCGCGCCCGCCGCGATGCAGCCCGCGCTTCGCGACCTTCGGCGGATCGTTCTGACCTCGGCGTCAGGAGCGGTCGAGAAGATCAGCTACGGTATGCCGACCTACGAGGTGAATGGACGCCGACTGCTGCACTTCGCGGCCGCCAAGAAGCACATCGGGGTCTACGGGCTGGTGCATGTCGACGCGGACGTGCCAGAGGCGCTGGCGCGGTATCTCGACCACCGGAGCACGCTTCGCATCCCGGTCGAGGAGCCGCTGCCCGAGGACGCGCTTGCCTCCGCGATCATGCGGAAGGCCGATAGGCTGCGAACCGGCCCGTGAGGGGGGCGGCCCCGCTGTCCCGCGCCCACTCCTCAATTTCGGCTCATAGACAGGTTCCTGACACTAGGGTCACGATCATCCGTTGCGCCAGTCGCACCGCCCCGAAGTGCCGCGCCTCCCCCGCGGTCAGCTTCTCCACGTGGTTCCGCTCTGCACTGGCGGGGAGTAGCGCATCGACGTAGGAGAGTCGCAGGGGACCATACCGGTCCAGCAACACGGCCGCTCGCTGGAGGCGATCGGCTTCCGTACGTACATGATTCCCGTTGTACATCCCCCAGTGTGTGGCCTCTTCACGCTGCCCTCCCCCCCAAACCTGTCGGGCTCGCGCCTCCTTGCGTCGACCCGGCTCTCCGCCGCCAGCGAGATCCCCTGCGCGACCTCCTACCGGCCTGCCGCGAGGTGATGCCCTTGGCGCCCGGACCCACCTACTCCAGCGCACGCTCGGCCGGACTGCCCGGCTGGGGCCGTCCCCTCCACCAGGCGACGAAACCAGTCTCGCGCACGGGCGGCGAGTCCGCCCCCAGGGCGCGGGCCAGTTGGCTCACGTGGGGCGGCCGGATGCCCGCCGCCGCGCACAGCGCCAGGTCGTCGAAGGCGCGCTCGACCGGGCCTTGGTGCAGCACCTCACCGTGCGCCAGCATCACGACCGTCGAGCAGCTCTCGGCGACGAAGTCGATATCGTGGCTGACGACGATCACGAGGCGGCCCTCGGCCGCCAGCCGGACAACGAGGTCCCGCAGCCTCGACCGCGAGGGGGCGTCCTGGCCCAGCGTCGGTTCGTCCAGCACGACCACGGGCGGATTGGCTGCCAGCGCCGAGGCGATCACCACCCACTTCCGCTCCGCCAGGCCGAGGTCGTGCGGGTGCGCATCCGCTTTCGTCTCGAGCCCGCACGACTCCAGCGCCCTGCCCACCACCGCGCGCACCTGCGCGCCGGGCCGGCCCATGGCCCGGGGGCCGAACGCCACCTCCGCCCTCACGGTGCGCTCGAAGAGCTGGTCGTCAGGGTTCTGGAAGGCGTACCCGACGACGGCCGCCATCCGGGCTACGGAGCGCCCCGCCACTGCGACTCCGTTCACGACCACCGTTCCGGCGGCCGGCCTCAGAAGGCCGTTGAGGAGCTTGGTCAGGGTCGTCTTGCCGGCTCCGTTCTCGCCCACTAGGGCGACGGCGCCGCCCTCCAGGTGAAGCGTCAGCCCCGCGCCGGAGAACACCTCCGCCCCGCCCGGGTAGGCGAAGTGAACGCCATCCAGGGTCGCCTCAGGCACGGAGCTCCCGGAACGCTTTGGTCGCGCCCTCCAGTGTGACCGGCGGGGGTCCTTGGAGCCCCACCTTGCGCGCGATCCGGACGTACGCGGGAGCGCCCGCGCGGGCCTCCACCTGGGGATCGGCGAACACGGCCGCGGGCGGGCCGTCGGCGATCACAGCCCCCTGCGCCATCGCGACCACGCGGGGACAGAGC
>JBOHUY010000337.1:0-3412 GCA_050735015.1 Candidatus Dormibacterales bacterium
GGCGATCTCCGCCCCCTCCAGGGCCACCGCCACGGCCCGGGCCGCGCCGCCGGCGCCCAGGACCAGGGCCCGGAGCCCTCGCGGCTCCCCCAGGCCCAGCCCGTCGAGCGCCGCGCGCACGCCGGCCACGTCGGTGTTGGAGCCCACGAGAGCGGCCTTCTCGCGCCGGATGGTGTTGACCGCGCCCGCCCGCCGGGCCTCGCCCTCGATCGCGTCCAGCTCCTGGATGACAGACACCTTGTGTGGGATGGTGACGTTGGCGCCCGCCATCTCATGCGCACGCAGACGCCCGACCGCCCGGGACAGGTCCTCCGGAGAGACGTCCCAGAGCTCGTAGCTCCAGTCGAGGCCGGCGGCTCGGAAAGCCGCCTCCTGCATACGGGGGCTGGCCGAATACGCGATGCGGTGGCCGATGAGAGCCGCCTTCAAGACGGCCTGAGGCTAGCTGGCGTGGCCGGCCTCAGCCTCCCGCCACGCCGTACTGCGCCTTCTCGGCGTTGAACTCCGCGAGCGTGGTTGCGAAGTGCGTCACCCCGTGGGGGTCATCGAAGTAGTAGAGGTACATCGAACGCTGGGGCGCGACACAGGCCAGGAGCGCGTCCTTGCCCGGGTTGCTGATGGGCCCTGGCGGCAGCCCCGCGTGGAGGTACGTGTTGTAGGGCGAGGGGTAGGCGAGGTCGGCGTCGAGCACCTGCTTTTTCCAGACCCCCTCCGCGTAGAGGACCGTGGAGTCGGCCTGGAGCCTCATGCCGAGCGCGAGCCGGTTGTAGAAGACGCCGCAGACGGCCTTCATGTCGGAGGGCTTGGAGACCTCGCGCTGGACGATGGAGGCGAGGATGACGATCTGGTCCACGGTTTGGGCCCCGCGCACGCCCGGCTGGGCCTGCCCGGCCTCCTTCACGAGGGCGGGGCTGAAGACGGCCCCGAACTCGTCGAGCTGGCGGCGCACGAGGTCGGAGGCGGGTGCGCCCCGGTTCAAGAGGTAAGTGTCCGGAAACAGGTAGCCTTCCAGGTCGCGGCCGGGCGGGAGCGCCTTCAGGAAGGAGTAGCGCGACCGCCAGGCGTGGTCCTTCTCGGCCGTCACGTAGGCGGCCGAAGGCGCCAGACCCAACTGCTGCACGAGCGCCGCGATGCGCGCCACCGTGTACCCCTCCGGGATGGTGACGGCCGTCTGGGGGCTGCGGCCGTGCTGGAGGGCGTCCGCGATCTGCTGCATGGACATGTCCTTGTCGAGGACGTAGTCCCCGGCCTGGAGGAAGCCCCTGAGCCCGGCTACCTTGAGGTAGACCTGGAAGACCAGTGCGCTCCGGATGAGGCCCTTCGCGGCCAGGTCCTGGGCGATCTCGGCGACGCCCTCGCCCCCAGAGATGCTGAAGCGCACCGGGTGGCTGTCGGCGGCGACGGGGGTGGAGACCTGGTAGCGGTACCAGGAGTACGCCTGCGAGACGCCCAGGCCGAGCAGGGCGAGAACGGCGATGAGGGCGATCAGCTTTTTCACGGCTCGTCCGCCTCGAGGAGAGCCATGAGGCGGTCGAACTCCTCCCCGGTGACGGACTCGAGCCCGTCCGGCCCTTCTTCGAGGATGAGCACCAGGGGAGCGCCCTCCAGCGCCTCCACCAGGTAGTAGACGGAGCCCTCGAGGTCGAAGGCGTCGTGAAGCCGGAAGGGCCTGGGGACGCCTTCCTCGTCGACCAGGGTCACGACCTCGGCGCCAGCGTCTTCCGATTCGGGGTCCGGGCGCAGGGGATCGTCCAGGTCAGGCATCCGGCCGCCCGGTGCCCGCGCGGGGGGCCCTCGTGGCCAGGAATCCCTGGAGGATGATGACCGCGGCGACCTCGTCCACCACCTCCCGCCGGCGTGCGCGCCGGAGCCCGGAGCGCACGAGGTGGCGCTCGGCGGCGGCGGTCGTCAGCCTCTCGTCGACCATCGTCACCGGGAGCCCGGCGGCGGCCCCCAAGGAGGCGGCCAGGTCGCGGGCACCGCGCGCCTCCGGGCCTTCGCTCCCGTCCAGCCGACGAGGCAGCCCGACCACGACCTCGGCCGCACCCAGCTCCTTCGCCACGGCCGCGAGGCGGCCAGGGAGGTCCTCGGCCGGCTCGGCCGGGATGGAGGCGAGCGGCTGCGCCGTGATGCCCAGCTCATCGCTCACCGCCAGGCCGACCCTCTTGGAGCCCGGGTCCACGGCGAGCACGCGTGTACTCAGTTGGTCTCCCTCACAAGCGACGCCGCGCCCTCAGGTGGGGGGCGCGTCCCTCAAGTCGACGCCGTCGCTGGCTGCGCCTGCTCGACAACGTACCTGACCTCGATGCGCGAACTCAACCACGGCAGCAGGGGGAGCGGGAACGGGCCCTGCGAAACCGTGGCCGAGCGGACGGGCAGCGTGGCCAGGTAGGAGCGCGCGGACGAGTCCGAGTGGCGGGCCAGGTGCGACTTGATGGCCGCGAAGTCGAGGACGGGCGCTATGTATCCCGACGAGGTGCCGTGGAACGTGGCTCCCCCGTCGCCGGTGGCACCGGTGACCGAGAAGTTCGTCTGGACCGAGTTGTCCGTCAGCTGGTAGCCGGGCTTGACCTTGCTCTTGAGGTCGGCCAGAAGCGCGTTGCGCACGCTGGAGTCCGTATAAGCGGTGCCGTCCCCTTTGAGGGACATGGAGGCCGTGAAGCTCTGCACGGCGTCACCCACCTTGTGGTCGGTGGTGAACTGGGGCGGCTCGAAGAAGATGTTCTGGGTGGCCAGGCTCTCGCCGCTCTTGACCTGCTTTTGGAGCCCGCCGGTGATCTGCTGCTGGAGCTGCTGCTGCATCTTCTTCTGTGCGGTGTCGAAGTCGGCCTGGGACATGATCTTCTTGTTCACCGCATCCAGCCCACCGGTTGTGCTCCCAGGTCCGGCCAGGCATCCCTCCGACTGCCCAGCAGGTGTCATCGTCATCGTGCCTTGAGCAACATTGCCCGCGGCCCCCGGGACGATGGCTTTTATGGCCACCGTTGCCTGCTGCCCCTGTTGGATGAACGTTCCCGTGTACGTGGTGGTGGTGGCCGTGCTGGTCACTGGCTGACCCACCGTCGTCACCTCGAACGTCTGGCCTTGCGCGGTCACGCCATCGTTCTGCCTGACGACGACATCGGCCTGGCAGCTGTTCTTGATCGCGACCGTTCCGGTCGAGGCCTTGGCTGTGATGTTCAGCGCGCCCGAGGTCTGGATGGTCTGGGAGGCCTGATCGGTGACCGAGATGGCCCGGGTGGCGATGGGGCCCTGTCCCGGCGCCGCCGTCAGGTCGAAGCTCTGGCTGAAGGGCTGCGCCTGCGCCACCAGCGTGACCTGCGCCGAGGGCACATAGAGGGCGATCGCCACGAGCCCCGCCAGCATGACCAGTCCCGCCCCTGCGTACATGAGCCTTCGAGGGGGTCCCGAC
>JBOHUY010000338.1:0-2862 GCA_050735015.1 Candidatus Dormibacterales bacterium
CGCGGGATCGAGGAGCAGATCGCCGCCACCTACGAACAGGCGTTCATGTTCTATCTGCCGCGCATCTGCGAGCACTGCCTGAACCCCTCGTGCGTGGCCTCTTGCCCCTCAGGCGCGATGTACAAGCGCGAGGAGGACGGGATCGTGCTGGTGGATCAGGCCAAGTGCCGCGGCTGGCGCTTCTGCGTCTCCGGCTGCCCCTACAAGAAGGTCTACTTCAACCACAAGACGGGCAAGGCCGAGAAGTGCACCCTGTGCTATCCGCGCATCGAGGCCGGGCTGCCCACCATCTGCTCTGAGACCTGCGTCGGCCGCATCCGCTACATCGGGCTCGTCCTCTACGACGCCGACCGCGTCCTGGAGGCGGCCTCGACCCCCGACGAGAAGGCGCTCCTCGACGCCCAGCTGGGCCTCTTCCTCGACCCCGCCGACCCCCAGGTGATCGCCTCGGCGCGCCGGGACGGCATCCCCGAGGACTGGCTCGAGCACGCCCGCCGCTCGCCCGTCTACGCCCTCGCCATCAAGTACCGGCTGGCCCTGCCCCTGCATCCCGAGTACAGGACTCTGCCCATGGTCTGGTACGTGCCCCCGCTCTCGCCGGTCGTCAATTCGCTCGAGACCGACGGCTACGAGGCCGACCCCGACGACGTCTTCCCCGCCATCGAGCAGCTCCGGATCCCGGTCGACTACCTGGCCAACCTGCTGGCGGCGGGCGACTCCGAGCGCATCCGCGGGGTCCTGCGCAGGCTGGCCGCCATGCGCGCCTACATGCGCAAGAAGGAGGTCCTGGGGGTGGTCGACGCCTCCGTCGGCGAGGCCGTCGGGCTGGAGGTGCGCGACCTCGAGCTCATGTACCGCCTGCTCTCCATCGCCAAGTACGAGGACCGGTACGTCATCCCCCAGGCGCACACCGAGCTGGCGGACCGGCTCTTGGAGCAGCAGGGGGCCTGCGGGCTGGACTTCGAGGGCGGGCCCGGCAACTGCGGCGCCGTCCCGGGCCGGCCCAAGACCTTCCTCAACAGCTCTTTCATGCTCACGCGGATGGTCGAGGAAGGCGTCCCCGACCTGCGCGCCCTGGAGGAGGAGGGCGGCGACCGGGAGGCCTCCCGGCTCGACATCCGGACGCCCCTCGAGGGCGGGGCGAGGGCGTGAGGGCCCTCCGGCGGGAGCGGCGCGCGCGGCCGCCGTTCCTCCTCCTCTCGCTCCTCCTGCAGTACCCGGACGAGCGCCTCACCGCCGCCCTCGACAGGGTCCGAGAGGCGGTCGCCGCGCTTCCGGCCTCGTACGAGAAGGTCCGCCTCGAGCGCTTCGCGGCCCGCCTGGAGGCCGTCCCCCCCGCCCGCCTGCGGGCCGAGTACGTGGAGACCTTCGACCTGGAGAAGCGGTGCGGGCTCTACCTCAGCTACTTCGTCCACGGCGACACGCGCAAGCGCGGCATGGCCCTGCTCCGGCTGAAGCGGCTCTACACCGCCGCCGGCCTCGTCAAGGACGACGGCGAGCTGCCCGACTATCTGCCCTTGATGCTGGAGTTCGCGGGGCTGGCCCCGGACGGGTACGGGGAGCGCATCCTGGCCGAGCACCGGCTCCCCCTGGAACTCGTGCGCCGGGCCCTGCACGGCCGGAGGAGCCCTTACGCAGACCTCCTCGACGCCGTCTGCCACGGCCTCCCCGCCCTCAGCCCGGTCGAGCAGCTGGACCTTGGGCGCCTGGTGGCGGGGGGGCCGCCCACCGAGGAGGTGGGCCTCGAGCCCTTCGCGCCGCCCGAGGTGATGCCGAGCCCGGTCCGGTGAACACCTCCCAGTACCTCTGGCTGGTCAGCCCCTACGTGGCCATCGCCGTGTTCGTCGTCGGGCACGTCTGGCGCTACCGGCAGGACAAGTTCGGGTGGACGACCCGCTCGACCCAGCTCCTGGAGAGCAGGTGGTTGGCCTTCGGCTCCAACCTCTTCCACTACGGCGCGCTGGCCGCCATCGCCGGGCACGTGCTGGGCATCCTCATCCCCTCCGGCTGGACCGACCTGGTGGGGTTGGGGGAGGCGCGCTACCACCTCCTCTCGACCGCGGCCGGCGCCGTCGCCGGGGTTGCCTGCGGGGCCGGGCTGGTGATACTGGTCGCGCGCCGGCTGAGGTTCCCCCGCGTGCGGGTGACGACCAGCTACACGGACATGGCCGTCTACCTCCTCCTCATCGTCCTGATCGGGCTGGGGCTCTTCCAGACCATCGGCGTGAACGGCTTCGGGTCCGGCTACGACTACCGCGCCACGGTCTCCATCTGGTTCCGAGGCGTCTTCTCGCTCAACCCCCAGCCCGGGCTCATGGCCGCCGCGCCCCTCCCCTACCAGGTCCACGCCGCCCTCGCCTGGCTCCTGTTCGCCCTCTGGCCGTTCAGCCGCCTCGTGCACGCGTGGAGCGTCCCCTTCCAGTACCTGGGACGGCCCTACATCCTCTACCGGAGCCGCTTCGCCGTCGCCGGACGCCGCTGACCGCGCCGGGGAGGCGGGACCCGGGCGGCCGCCCGACGGCTGCTCCGGTCGCGTCAGACCTCCGGGGCCCGGCTCCTCATCCCCCACCCTCGTCTGGTTCTCCGGGCGGCGGTC
This sequence comes from Candidatus Dormibacterales bacterium, assembly GCA_050735015.1. Taxonomy (GTDB): domain Bacteria; phylum Chloroflexota; class Dormibacteria; order Dormibacterales; family Dormibacteraceae; genus JBOHUX01. Next base: position 2,597 of record JBOHUY010000338.1, read on the forward strand.
CCCCGCCGGCGTCGCGGAGAGGGTGGCTCGGGGACCGGGTCTATGGCCCGCCACCGACTCATGCGGCTCGCTGGGGGGTGCCCGGGTCTCCTCTGTGCTACCTTGCGACGATGCGAACGCCGGCGCCCGGATTCAGCCTCACCCGCTGCTTCGTGGTCGACTTCGTTCGCCGTACGACCTGCTCCTGTAGCTAGCCCCCGGCCGGACTGGCCGCCTGGAGGCGAGAGCCGCCGGCGGCGGCCACCGGCCCGCGAGCACCTTCAGCG
>JBOHUY010000339.1:0-5635 GCA_050735015.1 Candidatus Dormibacterales bacterium
CATCATGTCCTCATAGGTCGCGTAGGCCTGGTAGCACTCCAGCATCGTGAACTCGGGGTTGTACTTGGGGGAGAGACCTTCGTTCCGGAACACCCGAGAGAGCTCGTAGACGCGCTCCACGCCGCCCACCACGAGCCTTTTGAGATGCAACTCCAGGGCGATGCGGAGGAAGAGGTCGCGGTGGAGCGCGTTGTGATGGGTCACGAACGGCCTCGCGTTGCCGCCGCCGGGGACCTCCTGCAGGACCGGCGTCTCGACCTCGAGGAAGCCCTTGCCGTCCAGGAGGGCCCTGATGGCCGAGATCACTCGGGAGCGTGCGGCGAAGACCTCCTTCACCTCGGGGTTGGCGATGAGATCCAGGTACCGGCGGCGGTAGCGGGTCTCCACGTCCTTGAGCCCGTGCCACTTCTCGGGCAGGGGCCGTAGGGCCTTGCTCAGGAGCTGGAAAGAGCCCACGTCGACGCTTACCTCGCCCCGACGCGTCCGCACGACCGGCCCTTCCACCCCCACCAGGTCCCCGGGGTCGAGGTCTTGGAAGGCCGAGAAGCGCTCCGGTCCGAGGTGGTCGCGCCGGGCCATGAGCTGGATGTCGCCGGAGCCGTCGCGGAGGTCCGCGAAGGTCAGCCCGCCCGCCTCCCGCTTCACCATCAGGCGGCCGGCGAGGCGCATGGGGAGGCCTTCCTGGCCGGCCTCGAGCGCCTCACGTGCCTGGTGCGCGGTGTGCGTGCGATCGTACGAGCGGGCATAGGCCTCCACCCCCTGCTCTCCAAGCCGGTCGAGCTTGGCGCGGCGATCACGGAGAACAGAGGGGAGGTCCGGCCCTGTGATCGCGCCGTCCTCGCTCACCAGGCGCTTACGTTAGCGGCTGGCGGGCGCGCGCCGGGCCCGCCCTAGCGGACGCTGACGACCTTCACGCGGCGGGAGCCGGTGGGGGCGCTCCACTCCACCTCGTCGCCGGGCCGGTGGCCGATCAGGGCACGGCCCAGGGGCGACTCGTTGGAGATTCGGCCCGCCAGCGGGTCGGCCTCCGCCGCGCCCACTATTGAATAGGCCTCGTCACCGTCCTCCGACCTCACGACCACCCGCGAGCCGACCCCGACGACACCGCGCTCGCGGCCCCTCTCCTCGATGAGGACGGCGTTGCGAACCATGACCTCGAGAGTCATGACCCTGCCCTCGACCAGGCTCTGCTCGTTCTTCGCCTCGGTGTATTCGGCGTTCTCCGCGATGTCCCCGAAGTCGCGCGCCGAGCGGATGCGCTCGGCCACCTCGGGACGCCGTACGTTGACCAGGTAGTCAAGCTCCGCCTCGATCTTCCGGAGCCCCTCGCGGGTGAGCAGGACGGGCTTGTCCTCCATGACAGAGCGGGGATGATACCACCGGCCCTGGTCGGCCCAAACGGCCGCGCCGGAGCCCGCCTGGCTAGAGCTCCAGCGACTGCTCCTCGGCGGCCACGAACCAGTCGGGGGCGCCACCCTCGCCCTCCGCCTTCTCGGCGGCGCCGGCGGCGAACCCGTCCACGTCGTCGTCCGTGTGGTCGGGGTCGTGGTGGTAGAAGGCAAGCCGTGCGGCATCGGCGTCGCGCGCCACCCTGACCGCGTAATCGAAGGTGGCGTGCCCCCATCCCAGCCTCCTCTCGTACTCCTCGGAGCTGTACTGGGCGTCGTGGACGAGCAGGTCCGCGCCCTCCGACCAGCGGGCCAGCGCCAGGTGGAGGCCGACCCCGCCCTGGCCGAGCGGAGGTTCGTTGTCCGTCGCGAAGACGAAGGAGTGGCCGTCCTCGTCGATCCTGTACCCGAACGTCGCCACGGGATGGTTGAGCAGGTGAGGGGTGATTCGGGCCCCGCCGATCTCGAAGACCTCACCGGCGCTGCGCTCGACGAAAGCCAGGCGGGCCGGCATCTCCTCCAGGCGCAAAGGGAAGTAGGAGGGCGCCATCTGCTCCGCGAAGGCCACCTGGATCGACTTTATGGAGCCACCCGGCCCCACCACCTCCAGGCTCGTGCCGGGCGTGAACGCGGGCTTGAAGAAGGGGAAGCCCTGAATGTGGTCCCAGTGCGTGTGCGTGATGAGGAGGTGGGCGGACAGCGCCTCCTCGCCGAGGGCGGACCCCAGCTCCGCGATGCCCGAGCCGCTGTCGATGATGATGAGGGCCCCCGATCGCGTCCTGACCTCGACACAGGGGGTGTTGCCTCCGTACCGCAGGGTCCTGCGCCCGGGCGTCGGGCGCGTCCCGCGCGTGCCCCAGAACGTCACTCGCACGCGCGCATCCTCGGCCCGCGCGACAGGAGCCGCCGGAGGCGGGCGTGCCTCACCGGCCGTCGGCGTTCTGGGCGTGGACGAGGCGGAGGCCTTCCAGCGTCAAGAGGGGGTCCACGACCTGGATGGCGCCCGTGAGGCCGGCGACCAAGTCTGCCTGGCCACCCGTGGCCACCACCCGGACCGTCCCCCCCAGCTCGGCCGACATCCGGCTGACCATGCCCTCGACCTGTCCTACGAAGCCCCAGAGAAGCCCCGACTGGATGGCGGCCACGGTGGTTCGCCCGATGACGGTGTCGGGCGCGACCGGCTCCACGCGGGGAAGTCGCGCCGTGTGGGCGACGAGGGCCTCGAGCGAGACCTGGACGCCGGGGGCGATGGCCCCACCCAGGTAGTCCCCCTCAGCGGAGATGGCGTCGTAGGTGACAGCGGTGCCGAAGTCGATCACGATGGCGGGTCCGCCGTAGCGGCGGAAGGCGGCCAGCGCGTTGGCGATGCGATCCGCGCCGACGTCCTCGGGGTTACCGCCGTAGCGGATCCGCACGCCTGTCTTGACGCCCGGCCCGAGAACCAGGGGGGTGACCCCCAGGTGCCTCATGGCGGCCTCTTGCAAAGGCACGTTGAGGCTGGGGACGACGCTGGCAACCACGGCCCCCGTCACGGCGGAGAGGTCCAGGCGGCGCAGCCCGAAGAGGTGCTGGAGGAGGACTGCCACCTCGTCGGCGGTCCAGTCCTTGGGGGTGACGATCCGCCAGTCCGCCACCAGCTGGTCGCCCTCGTACAGGCCCAGCACGACGTTCGTGTTGCCGATGTCGATGGCCAGCAGCACCGCGCGAACTGTACCAGCGGCCGGGCGCCCAAGGCTTCACTGCGCACGCCCCCGGGCAGAGGGCCTCGTGTCGGCGCCTCCGGCTGGCCTCAGCCCTCCTCGAAGTCGTCCGGCTCGGCCTCGGACTCCTCGCCGAAGTCGCCGATACCGCTCTCCTCCCCCACCTCGTGCATCCCCTCCATCTCCTCGAGCTCGGAGCCGCCCTCGTCGACGTCCTGTGAGGACTCGGACTCGAAGTCGTCCATATCGGGCGCGTAGGCCTCGCCCTTCGCGTAGGGCCGGAACTCCACCTCGCGCTTGCGGCGCATGGGGAAGCTGGGCTTGCCGGCGAACTTGGGGTCCTGATGGGTCTCGCGGATGATCAGGCGGACGGTTGCCCCCTCGCAGGAGGTGGTCGCGGCCTGGTAGCGGTTCCCGCCCTGGATGAACTTGATGAGGCGCCTCGCCAGCTTGGCCTCCACGGTCCCCAGGCGCACGCCCCGCACAGTCTCGGCCACGATCGAGTCACCTTCGATGGAGAGCTCGGCCACGTCCCCGGGCGCGACCTTGGCGCAGACGTCGCGGTCGGTGACGTCACCGAGCGTGGTCGTCACCGTCTTGCCCATCTCCTCGACGAAGAGGTTGAGGTCGACGCGGGTGGGGCCGGTACGGACCTCGCCCTTGGCCGAGAGGAGGCTCCCGAGCTTGCTGACGTTCTTGCGCGCGATCACGTTGAGGGGGTTGAGCTGGAGGGTGGCCTCGTACGCGGCCCGCGCCTCCTTCAGCTTCCCGAGCTCGGTGAGGGCCTTGCCGAGCCGGTTGTTGGACTCTTCCACCTGCTGCCGCGGGATCTCTAATCCGAACTGGTCGAGGACGAACCGGTTGAGTTCGGCAGCCTCGTCCCACCGGCCCGCGATGGCCATCTGGACGGCCTCCTCCACGTACTGGGCTCGGGGCTTGAGGGGCTCTCCGGGTTCGGCCTTCAACCTCTCCTCCTGCGCAACCGGCTCGAAATGCCGGTCGAGTATACGGGTCGGGCCGGTGGGCGGGCCGACCCGCTGGGTCCCACCCGCCCGGGGCCTGGGAATCCCCGGTTTGACAGGGGCCCACCCTTTGGATAAGTTCCACGCTACCACCCGGGCCTCGAGGAACGCCCCGCGGTCACCCCGCCCGGATGCGTCTTCGGCCCACCGGTTGTAGAGGGGAGGACCCAATGCAGGTACACCGTTCGAGTTCTGCGGCCGCCGTGGCCGCCGTCGGCCTCTTCGTGCTCGTCGGCTGCGGCGGCACCGGGGGAGGTGGCACGGGGGGCGGCTCGCACGCCAACAAGGGCGTGATCAAGATCGGCGTCGACCTTCCGGAGTCCGGGAACGAGGCTTCCGACGGCCTTCCCACGCTCAACGGCATCAAGTTCGCCGTGCAGCAGGCGGGGACCGTCGACGGATTCACACTCCAGGTCGAGAACAAGGACGACGCGCCCACCGGGACCCACGACCCCACGGTCGGGGCCAGCAACGTCCGCGCCCTCATCGCGGACCCCCAGGTGCTGGGCATGGTCGGGCCCTTCAACTCCAACGTGGCCAAGGTCGAGATCCCGATCGCGAACTCGGCCTCCCTGCCCATGATCAGCCCGGCCAACACCAACCCCTGCCTGACCAAGGACCTGCCCGACTGCTCTCTGCCGGGTGGCTACCACCCCCAGCAGCTGCGGCCGACGGGTGTCAACAACTACTTCCGGGTGGCCGCCACCGATGACCACCAGGGCGGGGCCATGGCCGACTACGCTTCCCAGACGCTCAGCATCAAGAGCGTGGGCGTGGTGGACGACAACGAGGTCTACGGGAAGGGCATCGCGGACGCATTCGCGTCGCGCTTCAAGACGGACGGCGGCACTGTGGCGGGCAGCGTCAACGACGTCGACACCGGGACCGAGTCCAGCTTCGGAGCCCTCATCGACAGGATGAAGAGCGCGGGGGCGAGCGCGGTCTACTTCGGGGGCACCACCTCCAACAAGGGCTGCGTGATCCGCAACCAGATGGCCAGCAACGGCATGGCCGCGGCTTCCAACCCGTTCCTGGGCGGCGACGGCATCGTCGACCAGTTCTGCCTCCGCGACGCCGGCAACCAGGCCGCCAACATGTACGGTACCGTGGCGGCCGCGGACGCCACCAAGATCCCCGACGCGGCCGCCACCATCTCGGCCTTCAAGGCGGCCTTCCCCGGCAGCAGTGACTACGGGGCCTACACGATCCCGGCCTACTCGGCGACCAAGATCATGATCGCGGCCATCGACAAAGCCATCAAGGCCAACGGCGGCAAGATGCCGACCCGCAAGCAGGTGCTGGCGCAGGTCGCCAAGACCAGCAACGTCTCCACCCCGCTGGGGTCGATCTCGTTCGACAGCGCCGGCGACACCTCGCAGCAGATCATCTCCATCTACAAGAGCGTGACGAACGGCTCGCCCTCCACCTCGTTGGTGTGCGCGCCCAGCAACCAGAGCGTCTGCTGGGTGTTCGTCAAGCAGGTCAACTTCTCCTAGGCAGTCGGAGGCGCGCGGGAGAGGACGCT
>JBOHUY010000340.1:0-8305 GCA_050735015.1 Candidatus Dormibacterales bacterium
GTAGATGTTCGACATCCCCGTCCAGCGCTCCATCTTGGCGATGCCTTCCTCGGTCAGGGAGACCGACTTGTGCTTCTCGTCCACGGTGAAGTCGGTCTCCTCCTGGAGGCGGGCGGCGTGGCGCGCGTAGTCGTTGTACTTCTGGGTCGACTCCTCCCCCTGGCCGGAGATGATGAGGGGGGTCCGGGCCTCGTCGATGAGGATCGAGTCGACCTCGTCCACGATCGCGAAGGGGAGGCCGTGCTGGACGCATTGGGTAAGGTCGACGGACATGTTGTCCCGGAGGTAGTCGAAGCCGAACTCGTTGTTGGTGCCGTAGGTGATGTCGCAGGCGTAGGCGTCCCCCCGCTCCCCGGGCCGGAAGTGCTGCAGCCGGGGGTCGGGGTGGGTCTCGTCCAAGTGCTCGGGGTCGTAGACCCAGGAGGCCTGGTTTGTGATGGCGCCCACCGTCATGCCCAGGAGGTTGTAGACGGGCCCCATCCACCCCGCGTCCCGACGGGCCAGGTAGTCGTTGACCGTGACCAGGTGGGCGCCCGCCCCTGAGAGGGCGTTCAGGTAGAGGGGCAGGCTCGCCACCAGGGTCTTGCCCTCGCCCGTCTTCATCTCAGCGATCTTGCCCTCGTGCAGGACGACCCCGCCCACCAGCTGGACGTCGAAGTGGCGCAGCCCTATCGTCCGCCGGGAGGCCTCGCGCACGAGGGCGAAAGCCTCGACCATGAGGTCCTCCATCTCCTCCCCGCCGCGGGCCCGCTCGCGCAGCTCGTCGGACCTGGCTCGCAGCCCGTCGTCGCCGAGGGCCATGAGCTCGTCCTCGAGCGCGCCGACCTCGGCCGCGAGCCTCAGGTGGGAGCGGACCTCCCTCTCATTGGGGTCGATGATCCGGCTCAGGAATGCCACGGGTCTATATACGCTCAGAGGGACGCCGGGCGGTCAGGGGATGACCGGCTCGATGATGGCGAAGCTGCCGTCCCGGCGCCTGTAGGCCACGTTCATCTCGCCGCTCGCCTCGTTGAGGAAGACCCGGAAGGCGTCCGTCCCCGAGGCCAGCTCCGCCTGGGCCTGCTCCACCGACTCCGGACGCAGCCTCACCCGCCGCCTGGTGGCGGGGCGGGCCGCCGGGCCCTCGCCGTCCTGCCAGTCGTCCTGCCCGCCGTCCTGCACACCGGCGAGCGCCGCCTCGTCTTTGGGCACAACCTTCCTCTCCTTGACCTTGCCCTTGAGTTTGAGGAGCTGGCGGTCCACGCTGTCCAGCGCCAGGTCCAGGGCCGCCTGCATGTCGATGGCGAGCTCCTCGGCCTTCAGCAGAGAATGCTTGCGGCCGTCCAGGCGGACCACGATCCGCACCAGGTGACCAGGCTCCTGGCTCCGCTTGCGCTCCATGCCGAAGTGGACCTCGGTCTCGAGGATGCGGTCCCAGTGGCGGCTGAGCCGGGCCAGCCGCTGTTCGGCGTGGCTCCGGAGCCGGGCGGGCACCTCCGCCTGGTCGTGGATCACGACCTTCACGTTTCCCTGAGTATATCCACCGGGGCTCGGCCCCAATCCCTCCCCTCGGTGGGCCGGGAACGACCCTTTAGAGGCGGGCGGCCTGGAGCATCCGGGCGTCGGGCGGGAAGAGGGTCACGATCTCCTGGGGGAGCTGGAGCCCCATCGCGAACATGCGCTCCAGGATGCGCGGCCGAAGCCCCGTGGGCTTGAACTCACCCACGATCTTCCCGTCCCGGCCCGCGCCGAGGGCCTCGAACACGAAGATGTCCTGCATCGTGATGGTGTCCCCCTCCATGCCCGTGATCTCGCTGATCTGGACGACCTTGCGGGAGCCGTCCCGGAGGCGGTTGAGCTGGACGACGACGTTGATGGCGGAGGCCGTCTGCTGGCGGATCGCCCGCACGGGCAGGTCGACGCCGGCCATCAGGACCAGGGTCTCCAGGCGGGCGAGGGCGTCGCGCGGGCTGTTTGCGTGAAGGGTCGTCATTGACCCGTCGTGGCCGGTGTTCATGGCCTGGAGCATGTCCAGGGCCTCGCCGCCCCGGCATTCTCCCACCACGATCCTCTCCGGGCGCATGCGCAGACAGTTGATGACGAGCTCGCGGATGGAGATGCGGCCCTCCCCGTTGATGTCGGAGGGCCTCGACTCCAGGCGGCAGACGTGCTCCTGGTGGAGCTGGAGCTCGCCCGCGTCCTCGATGGTGACGATGCGGTCCTCGGCCGGGATGAAGCTCGAGAGGACGTTGAGGAAGGTCGTCTTCCCGGTGCCGGTGCCGCCGCTGACGATCACGTTGGCCTTGGCCAGGACGCAGGCCTTCACGAAGCCGAAGCCCCCTTCCGTGCAGCTCCCGAACCGGATCAGGTCGTCCACCTGGAAGGGGTCCTTGGAGAACTTGCGGACGGTCAGCAGGGGGCCGTCCATGGCCAGCGGCCTGATGACGGCGTTGACGCGGGAGCCGTCGGCCAGGCGGGCGTCGCAGAGCGGCACCCTCTCGTCGATCCGCCGCCCCACCGACCGGACGATGAACTGGATCACGTTGAGGAGCTGGTCCTCGTCCTGGAAGCGGATCCCGGTCAGGAGGACCTTGCCGCCCATCTCCACGTAGACGTGGTCGGAGCCGTTGACCATGACCTCGGTCACGCGCTCGTCCTCGATCAGGGGCTGGATCGGGCCCAGCTGCGAGTAGTACTCTGCGAGATCGATCCCCGGGATCCTGGCGGCCAATTGACTCCTCCGGTTGCTGCCGGGCCTTTAAGATGGCGGCCCGGGCGACTGTGAGCCCGCCGAGACGCCAACGCCGGTCGCCATGGAGGCCGCCGCGGGCGCCACCCAAGTGGCTCCAGTGCTTATAACGTCGACCTCGACCATTACCGGCACCCGCCAAGCCCGGAGCCCCGGAGGTGGCGGGCGCCTCCCCTCAGGGCTCGATGGAGAGCTCCTCGCCCGCGGCCAGATCGAGACCGTCGAGCGTCCCCGCCGGAAGCTCCACCACACTCTTGGCGCCCGGCACCCAGGGCACCACGCGCCACGGTCGAAGCCCCCGGTAGACGCGCCGCACCCTCCCGCGCCGGTCGATGAAGACGGCGTCGATGGGAAACCGCATGAAGAACATGTGGATTCCGGAGTTGGGCCGGATCAGCATGCCCCGCCCGGGGTCCAGGCGGGTGCGGAACATGAGGCCCAGCCCTCTGCCGACGAAGGTCCGGGGCACCTCCAGGTCCGCCGCCAGCACCCGGCCCGAGCCCGGATGCACGAGCCGCACGGAGCCCTCCGTCAGGCCTGGCCGGGGCGGGGTGCGGCGCCGCGGCCGGGCCCTCCCCAGGCCAGGCGGCTTTCCGCGTAGACGCCGGCCGCGTTCCGGCGCAGAGAGGTCCAGCGGTGGTGCTGCGGGACCCCCGGCACCGCCGCCACGACCTCGCCCACCTCGATCCAGTCCGGTTCCAGGGACTCCGCGAAGCTCAGGGCCTCCCGCCGCGCGCCGAAGTTCCGCGTCTCGCCCCGATCGACGACCTCCACGTCCCAACCCTGGCGGTGCACGACCCGGACGAACATGGAGGCTAGCCTACACGGGTGCCGCGGTACGACCGGGACGGGATCGGCCTGCATTTCGAGCTCGCCGGACCAGACGACGGCACCCCCACCCTCATGCTTCACGGCTTCGCGAGCGACTACCGCCTGAACTGGGTCGGTTCGCGATGGCAGGAGGCACTCACCTCGGCCGGGCGCCTGGTCGTCGGCCTCGACCTGCGCGGTCACGGCGAGAGCTCCAAGCCGCACGACCCCGGGGCCTACGGGCAGCCCCTCATGGCCACCGACTGCGTCGGCCTGCTCGACCACCTGGGTATCGGCCGGGCCGACCTGGTCGGCTACTCGATGGGCGCACGCGTGGCCCTCCGCCTCGCCTTCGAGCACCCAGACCGGGTCTGGCGCGCGGTCCTGGGCGGCCCCGGCCGGCCCGGCGGCCCGGGCATCGAGCGCGCGATCGCCGACGTTCTCCGGGGCAGGCGTCCGCCCGAGAACGCCGTCACGCGTCTTTTCCGGGAGTTCGCGGGCGCCAGGCCCGTCAACGACCTGGAGGCCCTGGCCTGCTGCATAGAGGGCTTCCGGCCCGACCTCTCGGCGGCGGAGCTGACGTCCATCAAGACCCCCACCCTCGTGGTCGAGGGGGAGCGGGAGGACATCGCCCCGGGGGGGCTCGCCCTCGCCGAGCTCCTGCCGGAGGCGGAGGCGATGGTCCTGGAAGGGCGGACCCACCTGACGGCGGTCACGGCACAGGCCTTCAAAGAGGCGGCCATCGCCTTCCTCGACCGCTGAGGCGGCGCCGCGGGCGACCCGCAGCGCGGTTCAGTGGCGCACGTAGCGGACCGTGCGGCGCCCGCGCAGGACGTGAGAGTCCGTGGGGACCACGCTGATGGTGCCGTCCGGCTCCAGCACCGCGAGGCTGACGCCGGCGACGCTCTCGATGCCGTGCTCGCGAATGGCCATCTCACACTGATCCACGTCCACGCCCTCCCGGCGCATGGCGTCCACCACGTAGTGGCCGTCGCGGATGATCACGGCCGGATGCGGCGCCAGGAGGCGGTGGAAGAAGTGGTAGCGGTCGAGGCGCGCGACCGAGAAGTTGAGCAGCACCAGGACTCCGATGATCAAGAGCCCACCCCCCAAAGAGCTGTCAGGCCCCGTCATGGCGGGCTGCACCGCGTTGGCGACCAGGAGCACGAGGACGAGGTCGTAGAGGGTGAACTGACCCACCTCGCGCTTGCCGAAGACCCGCATCATCACGAGCAGGCCGACGTAGATGACGACGCACCTGACCACGAGCTCCCAGGGCGGGACCGCGAAGCTGAAAAGACCCATGCCGGTTAGTTTGGGGCCGGTCGGGCCCCGACGGGCCCCCCATCCGGAGGGATCGGGAGGCGGGCGGAGGCGAGGTCCCCTGTCCGCCGGGGCCGGGACTTTAGTGGTGCATGGCCGCGACGAGGATGAGCACGGCGGGCCCTAGGAGGACGATCCAGAGGGTCGGGAAGATGCACCCCACCATTGGGAAGAGCATCTTGAGCGAGGCTTGGGCGGCCTTCTCGGAGGCGCGCTGGCGCCGCTTGCGCCGGATCTCGTCGGACTGCAGGCGCAGGATCTTGGCCACGCCCACGCCCATCTGCTCGGACTGGATGATGGCCTGCACGAAGTTGTGCAGGTCCTCGACCCCGCACCGGCGCCCCATGTCGTCGAGCGCGTCGAGGCGCGCACGCCCGAGCCTGGTCTCCTGGAGGACCTGTGCGAACTCGTCGGAGAGCGCGTTCCTGAACTTGTCGATGACCCGGCCCATGGCCGCCTCGAAGCCGAGCCCGGCCTCCACACAGATGGTCAAAAGGTCCATGGCGTCGGGCAGGGCGAGCTGGATCTGACGCCGGCGTATGTCCACCTTCTGCTTCAGCCAGAGGACAGGGCCGTAGAGGCCTATGGCGGCCCCCGCCACGCCGCCCAGGCCGGCCTGGAGCGGGCTGTGGAAGGCGACCACGCAGAGCACGAAGCCGATCACGAGCAGGGCCGCGGCCGCCACGTACCGGATGGCCTGGAAGTCGCTGGGGGTGAGGTCGCCGGGGCGGCCGGCCAGGTTGAGTCTGTTCCTCAGCTCCTGCTGGGCCTTCTCCGGCGTGCGCCGGGCGAGCAGGCGACCGAACCGCTCGATGGCCGGGCGCACGAAGCGCTCTGTGAAGGGCCTTTGGAGCTCGATCTCGTCGAGCGTGAGAGGGTGTCCGGTCTGGTAGGCGAGCAGCCGGGCCTGGATGACGTCCTCGCCGGTGGGCTTGCGCAGCCCCCAGGCGATGGAGAAGACCCCCAGCGCGGAAGCGGCGGCGAACGCGAACAGGATGGGTGTTGGCATCGCTCTCAGACCTCGATGTTCACGATCTTGCGGATGAGGGCGTTGCCGATCAGGATCAGGACGACGGCGAAGCCGAGCATGACCCAGCCCAGGACCTGCTCGGTCATGGGCTTGAAGTAGCCGGGCGCCACGAAGTAGAGCAGGGCCCCAAGGGCCGCGGGGAGGAAGGTGATGATGATCCCCGACGCCCGCGCCTGGGCCGTCAGCGTGGAGATCTCACCTTTGATGCGGATCCTCTCGCGGATCGTGTGGGCGATGTTGTCCAGGACCTCGGCCAGGTTGCCTCCGACGACCCTGTGGATGGACACGGCGGTGACCATGAGGTCGAGGTCGGTGCTGTCGATTCGCCTCACCATGTTGTCCAGCGCCTCCTCCACGGAGACGCCGAGGTTCATCTCGCGGACCGCCCTCGAGAACTCGTCGGACATGGGCGAGCTGGCGTTCTTGGCGACCGTGTCGATGGCCTGGGCGAAGGAGTAGCCGGCCTTGAGGGCGTTCGAAAGCAGGACCAGGGTGTCGCCCAACTGGCCGTTGAAGGCCTTGAGCCGGCGGCGCTGCCTGTGCTTGACGTAGAACCCGGGCAGGAAGAATCCGCCCACCGCCATGACGATGAACTGCAGACCGACCCCGAAGCGGAGCAGGCCGATGGCGGCCAGCGCCAGGACGGTCCCGGACTGGATCATGAAGTACTCGGACGTGCGCAGCTTGAGGTCGGCCTTGGCCAGGTTCTCCGCCAGCGAAGGCCGGCCGCGCTTTTTGTTCCTCTCCGTGAGGCGGTCGGCGGTGGGCTGGAAGATGCGGCTCAGCCGCTCTCTCAGGTTCGCCGGGGGGGCCAGCCGCGGAAGCGGGATGGCGATCTCGCCGGTCAGGTTGGTCATGGCCTGGGCCTGTGAGGGCCGCACGATCTGGGAGATGCCGAGCGCGACCAGGAAGACCCCGATCGCGGCGGCGACGGCGAATATCAGCGTGACTGGCAACATTCCTGGATCACTTCCTCAATAGAGCGCTTGCCGGGGCGGCTCCGCCACCGGCACGAACATGGATTCCGGGAGCTCCTCCCCGCTGGCCCTGAAGTGGTCCAAGAAGCGGGGCGCGATCCCGGTGGCCGTGTGGTAGCCGACCGCCTGGCCGCTCTCCGAGACGGCCACCTGGCGGAAGACGAATAGCTCTTGGTACTGGATCTCCCCGTCCGCCATGCCCGTGATCTCGGCCACGCTGGTGATGCGCCGGCCGCCGCCGCGGAGCCGCTGCTCCTGGACGATGACGTTGATGGCGCTCGAGATCTGCTCCCTGATGGCGCGGGAGGGGAGCTCTGCGCCCGCCATCAGCACCAACGTCTCGAGTCTCGAGAGCGCGTCGTGCGGGCTGTTGGCGTGGAGCGTGCTCATGGAGCCGTCGTGGCCGGTGTTCATGGCCTGCAGCATGTCCAGAGCCTCACCCCCCCGGCACTCGCCGACGATGATCCGGTCGGGACGCATGCGCAGGCAGTTCCGGACCAGGTCGCGGATGTGGACGGCACCCTTGCCCTCGACGTTGGGGGGACGCGACTCCAGCGTGATCACGTGCTCCTGCTGGAGCTGAAGCTCCGCCGCGTCCTCGCAGGTGATGATTCGCTCGTCTTCCGGGATGTAGCCCGAGAGGATGTTCAGCAGCGTGGTCTTGCCGGACCCGGTGCCGCCCGAGACGAGGACGTTGAGCCGGGCCCGGACGCACGAGGTCAAGAACTCCAGGATGTCGGGCGTGGCGGTGCCGAAGGCGAGCAAATCGTCGGCCTTGAGCCGCTCCTTGGCGAACTTGCGGATCGTCATGCAGGGCCCCTTGAGCGCCAGTGGCGGGATGATCACGTTGACGCGCGACCCATCCTTGAGCCGGGCGTCGGCCATGGGGGAGCTCTCGTCGACGCGACGGCCGACGCTGCTCACGATCCGGTCTATGACCAGCATCAGCTGCTTGGTGCCCTCGAAGGTGACCTGGCTGAGCATGGCCTTGCCCCGGCGCTCGACGTAGACCTGCCTCGGGTGGTTGATCATGATCTCGCTGATGTCGGGGTCGTTGATGAGCGGCTCCAGCGGCCCCAGCCCGATGGCGTCGTTGACGATGGAGTCGATCAGGCGCTCCCGGTCCTGCCGGGTCATGGCGATGGTGTTGGACCGGATGTGCTCGTCGACCAGCTCCGCGATCTTCTCGCGCACGCCCGCCCGATCGGTGACGTCGATCTGGTCCGCGTACTTCTCGAGCAGACGGGCGTGGACCTGGGCCTTGGCCGCCACCACGGCGGGGCTGGTCTGCTCGGCGTGCTGGGAGACGCCGAGCCTGGTCGCGAGCGCGCCCCCCGACGCCGGCTCGGAAGGCACGCTGGCGCCTCCTGGCGTGGTCGGGGCCTGACGGCCCGGTGCCGCGGGCGCCTGCATCCCGTTGAGGCTCTGCGTGCGCGC
>JBOHUY010000341.1:0-6949 GCA_050735015.1 Candidatus Dormibacterales bacterium
ACCGCGGCCAGGTCAAATGGCTGATCAGGAGGGTGGTGATGGCGACGCGGGTGGGTTCCGGTCGCACGGCAATTTCAGAAGCGCGGACCACGACTATCAGAGAAACGCCCCCCCTGCGCCGATCTGGCACTTGCGTGCCGAAACGTCGTGCGCTCGGTGGTCAGCCTCGGCTGCGCTGCCCGTGCATGCGCCCTGCGCAGCCTGGCACGGTTGCCTTGCCAGCGCCCGGAGGTAGCGTGCGAGCGGGAGCGGTTGCGTGTCGTAGCTCGGCCTCGACAAGCCCGTAGACCATGGCGCGATGGCTCAGAAGGTCGTTCTGCAGGTGGTCACCGACGGGCCTTGGGCCCCGGCCTTCGCGGCGCGGGGGGTTGGGATTCTCTCGATCTTGTGGCCGCCCGCCCTGGGCCAGGCCTTTGGCGATTTTCTCCAGCTGCCGCCCTCGCATGATCGCGTGGACCATCGCGGCCGACCACGCCAGAAGGCCGGGGTTCCGCAACAATGCGGGGGCTCGACGGCAACGTCCAACCCGCTTGGCGGAGGCCATTCGAGCTGAACGGCTGTGCCCGCCCGCAACTACCGCGCGGTGCGCTCGAGCCTCGGGTTCCGTCCAGTGCGGGAGACGGGGCTAGCCGGCCAGCCCCACATGATCTGGTACTTCCGTGCCGCCCTCGCGAGCCTGCGGCATGGGTACCCGCAGGAATGTCAGCACGCCCAGCGCCAGCGCGGCCAGATACATGAAGAACGTCCCTAGAGTGAAGGCCATCGCGGCGACGACCCAGGCACTGGCGAGGATACCGACCTCCCAGGGAGAGGACGCCCCCCGCAGCAGTAGCCAGCCGGGCACCAGCAGGATCACGAAATCCGGCAGGTTGAGGTATGGAGTGAGGAGTACAGAGGCGAGGGTGGCCACCGCCATCGGGACCTCCACGGACGCCCGCCGGTGCCGCCGTGCCACCAGAAGGGCGGTGACTCCTAGCGCAGCGCCTGCGGGGACTCCGAGGGGCCCTATAAGGGCCAGGAAGGTGAGTCCGCGCTGGCCCTTGAGCGCCGCGACCTCTTTGATCAGGTTCTGGTATTGGTCTACTCCCGAGGCATTCAAGCTGAGTGCGGCAGCCGCGGCGAGGGCGAGCCCCGTTCCGGCAAAGCCCAGCGCGGCGCGGCGACGCCCGCACGTGATCAGGGCAACCGGGACCAAGAAGGCGAGCTGGGGCTTGAAAAGAATGCCGGCCAGCGCGATGCCAGCGATAACGTCCCGTCCGATCCTCAGAAAGACCCAGCACGCGACGAGGGAGAGCATCACGATCATCACGACCTGCCCGTATCCAATCCCCATGAGGAAAGGCGGGAAAGCGATGAGACTGGCCGCGATCACGGAACGAGACCCAAGCCCGGGCTGCGCCGCCAGCTGGCTCGCCAGAATGCCCGCTGCCACGACGAGTGATGACCACACACCTACGGCCACGGGGTATGGGACCAGGGTCAGGGGCGCAATCAACCAGGCCAGCGGGGGAGGGGTCACGAAAGGCAGCCATTTGGTGCCGGGTGCGATGGCGCTGACGGACTGCCGCTGCAATGCCGTGTCATAGATATGCGCCCAGCCGGCCCGGGTACCGATCCGCGCCGCGGCGAAGTACAGTCGGAAATCGCTGGACTTCACGGGCAACCCCAACGACCCCCACGTTGCGAACGAGAAGCGCGCAACGATGGCCACCATGGCCGCGCAGGCCCAGTTCGTTCGGTGCAGCTTTGAGCTGGGCGAAGTCAAATCTCCTGGTTGAACGCCACATTCCTGTGCTTCCGGCGACGCAACCTTGGTAAGGTCTGGCCCTTGCCAATGCCCGGATACCGCATCCTCGCCAGACGACGCGCTTTCGAGGGACGCGCCCTCTCCGTCGACGTCGACCGCGTGGCCCGCCCCGACGGGGTCGTGATCGAGCGGGAGACGGTCCGCCGGTCCGGTGCGGTCGCCGTCGTCGCGGTCACGCGCGAGGGCCTTCTGCCTCTGGTGCGGCAGTACCGGCACGCGGCGGACCGGGAGCTCCTGGAGCTCCCGGCCGGGCTCCTCGAACCCGGCGAGGAGCCGGGGGCTTGCGCGGCACGCGAGCTCCGAGAGGAGTCCGGGCTGATCGCCTCCCGCCTCGATCTGCTTACCGCCTATTACTCGACCGCGGGCAGCTCCGACGAGAGGGTCTGGGTCTATCTGGCGCGCGGGTGCGAGGAGGGCGGCGAGCGCGACCTCGACCCCGACGAGCAGCTGGACCTGGTCCAGGTGCGGGCCGCGGAGGCGGTGCGCATGGCACGCTCGGGCGAGATCGAGGACGCCAAGACGATCATCGGCCTGCTCCTGGCCGAGCCGCGCCTGGACTGACACCCGGGCCCGCGCCCGCTCGCGGTCTGGCAGACTTGGCGCGTGGCGCCGGCCCGACGGCCGGCGGTGGAGGCGGGGAGGTCAGAGTGAACCTGCTCGACATACTGAGGATGGGCCGCCGTTCGTCGGCCGACCCCGCACCCCCGCCCGGCTGGACGGGTCCGGCCGGGGGTGAGATCGGCGAGGCGGTCGGCGTCCAGGTCGAGTTGCTGCGGTCCGGCAGCGTGGCCGTGCTCCTGCGCGGGATGGTCGCCTACGCCGAGGGGATGGAGTTCGACCTCGACGTGATCGGCACCGGTGACCTCAAGCTCCGCGACGCCATGCTCTTCCAGCTGCACCAGCCGGCCGGGCGGGGAGGCAAGCTGCCGAGAGACTTGATTCGCCTCGGCGCCCTCTTCGCGGACGGGCGCCGGGCCACCAGCCTCGACTTCCTCACCCGGCGAGACGGGCCCCCCGAGCTCGACTCCCATCCACTCCTGGTCTGCCGCCGGGCCGGCGGGGCCTCTGGCCGCTGGCGCTTCACGTGGTGGCTGACGCCGCTTCCGCCCCCGGGGCCTCTCACGTTCGAATGCGAGTGGCCGTCGAGCGGCCTCCCCGCGGCGCGCGTGACGGTGGACTCGGCGCACCTGCTCTCGGCCGGGGCGCGCTCCACGCACCTCTGAAGGGCGGGGCCGGGGATGGTCAGGCGAGGCCGGTCAGGCGGTCGTACACGATCTGCGACCAGGACTCCATCTCGAGGTAGTGCATGCGCATCTGGTCCAGCGTCAGCATCTCGCCGGAGAGCTTCTCGGTCTCCCTGATCGAGACCTGGGGGGAGTCACCCTCGACCAGGAAGACCACGCCCAGGTGGACCTTCGAGACCGGAGAGGAGTCGTCGTTGATGAGGCCGAGCATGGCGGCGTTGAACTCGCCCTCGTAGCTGACCTCCTCCTCCCACTCCCGCCTCAAGCCGTCTGTGATGGGGTCCCCGTTGACGAGGTCGCCGGGGTTGATGTGCCCCCCCACCCCGAGCGAGTAGAGCTGGCGGAGGCGCCTTTCCGAGGAGGCCTTAAGGCGCCTGGTCAGAAGGTAGCGGTCGCTGTGTCGGAAGACGACGTAAGGGATGATCTGCTGGTAGGAGGGATCGTCCTCGACCGCCTTGCGGGGCAGGAAGAAGGAGCGCCGGCGGATGACATCCTCGACACGACCCAGGCTCTGGTCCACGAACCCATGCCAGGCGCCGTCGGGGAAGACGTCCCCGCGGCGCACGACCAGGACCTCTTCGCGGGCCGCACTCACAGCTGGGTGGAGTCCACGAGGGCGACGCGGCGCCGGGGGTCGAGGGCGGAGATGTCGAGAGGCGGCGTCAGGCCCAGGATCATGGCCGCCAGCGAGGCGGCGACGGCAGGCGCCTGCATGATGCCGTGGCCGCTGAAGCCGCAGCTGGCCCAGACCCCGGGCCGGCCCGTCGCGCCCACCAGCGGGTGGTGGTCCGGCGTCATCTCGTAGGCGCCCGTCCAGTGCGCCTCGAACGACCCGACCGCGGCCTTGGGCACGCGCCTGGCCAGCCACGCTCGGACGCGATCCCATTGGTGGGGGCCCTCGCCATCCGCCTGCGGGAACATGACTAGCAGCCGGCCCTCTCGTTCCCGGAAGTGGAAGCCCGAGCCCGCCTCCAGCACCATCGGCTCCGCGCCGTTCAGCCAGTCGAAGGGGCCGACCTGGTACACGCCCCGCTCCCATGGGGTGACGGGCAGGTCGACGCCGAGCGAGCCCCCCACCCCCTGGGACCAGGCACCTGAGGCGACCACAACGGCCTCTGCGGCCTCCAGGGCGCCCGGGCTCGCCTCCTCCCCGTACCGGAGGCGGACGCCACCCTCCCTCGCCTTCTCCACGAAGGCGTCCAGCACGAGCGCGGGCAGGTAGACGCCGTCCAGGCGGCAGAAGTTGGCGCCCCTCACGTCCTCCACCTCCAAGAAGGGCGCCACCGAGCGGGGCTCGGGGTGCTCGACGGGGATGCCCCAGGCGCGCTGCGTCTCGGCCCGCTGGGCCAGGTCCCGCGCCACTCCGTCGTCCTCCGCCAGGTAGAGGTAGCCCGTGGCCCGGAACGCGACGCGCTCGCCGAGCTCGGCGTAGAAGGGCCGGGAGGCGAGCGCGAGCTGCGTGTTGAGGAGGCTCCCATGCTGCGTCCGAAAGCCCCCCAGGGCGCGGCCGGTGGAGCCGGCCCCACATGGCCGGGGGTCGAAGACGGTGACCTGGCGGTGCCCGGCCCGCGCCAGCGCCCAGGCCAGCGAGGCGCCCGCCACCCCCCCGCCCAGGATCGCGATCAAGGCACGCGCACGAGGCCGCGGCCGAAGCGGGCGATGAGCTCGGCGGTGTCCGCCAGCGCGGCGCCCCCGACGGGCAGGAAGTAGACCCAAGCGGCGCGCTCGGTCTCGAGATCGATCATGGTGCGTAGAGAGTCGGCGCTGGGGTTCCCGCAGGGCCCGCCGGCGTCGGCGACGCAGATGCGGCCGGCGAGGGGCACGTGGTCCTTGCCGATGCCCGCGTAGCCCTCGCCGGGAACGCCCAGACGGAGGACAAGCTCTTCGCCCCCGACCTTGCCGAGGTCGTAGAGCCCGACCGGCACCTGGAGCCGGAGGGAGAGCACGTTGGCCACGTCAACTAGCGAGTTTATCCGGGGCAGCCGCGCGCCCCGCCTCACCCTCCGGAGCAAGGCCTCGGACGAGGGCCGGTGGCGCGTGGGGTCGGTCCCGAACCTCCGGAAGAGGGCGCGCGCAGGGCCCCCGGAGGCGACCGCGCCGCGCTGCGCCGCGCCCTCGGCGGCCTCCACCTCGGGGTCGAAGTCGGGCCGCGACGGTCCCACCTCGAGCTCGTGGAGCTCGATCAGGGAGACCTCGGCGCCGAGCTCGTTGCGGAACCTCAGCAAGCGGCCCCGGCCCTCGCCAGCGTCTCCCAGAAGCCGGGGTCCGAGATCTCGGCGCACTCGGCGTCCTCGATCTCGGTCACCCCCTCCGCAAGGCTCCCGGCCACGGCCAGGGCCATGGCCACCCTGTGATCGCGGCGGGGATCGACGCGGGCCCCCTCCAGCCGGCCCCCCTCGATCTCCCAGCCGTCCGAGAGCTCCGTGACCCGGGCCCCCATGGCGGCCAGGCCGGCGGCCATGGCGGCGATGCGGTCGGACTCTTTGACCCGCAGCTCGGCCGCCCCCGTGATCCGGCTCCGCCCCGGCGTCACCGCCGCCAGCACGGCCAGTACGGGCAGCTCGTCGATCAGGTGGCCGGACGCGGGCGCGGCGATCAGGAACGGGCGCCGCTCCCCAGCCGAGCCCATCTCCAGGTCCGCCACCGGCTCCTCGCCCTCGAGGCGGACGGCGCCGGTGCGGACGACCAGGCCGGCGCGAGCGAGCACCCCCAGGACCGCGCTCCGGGTGGGGTTGACGCCCACGGCCGGAAGGCGGAGGGAGGCGCGCGGGTGGCAGCCGGCCAGGATCATCCAGAAAGCCGCCGCGCTGAGGTCGCCGGGGACCGTCACGTCCAGGGGCGCGAGCTCTCGGGCGGGGCGCACGCGCACGGTCAGGCCGTCGGCCTCGACGGGGGCGCCCATGGCGGCCAACATGAGCTCGGTATGGTTTCGGGTCTGCTCCGGTTCCGTGACCGAGGTGGCGCCCTCGGCCGCCAGGCCGGCCAGGAGGAGGGCCGACTTGACCTGAGCGGAGGGCACGGCCAGGACATGCTGTTTCCCCCTCAGGGCGCGCTCCCCGCCCACGCGGAGGGGGGGCCACGAGGCACGGGCGCCCATCCCGCGCAGGGGCTCCACGACGCGGTCCATGGGGCGCGCGGAGAGGGAGGCGTCTCCCCTGAGCTCGGTCTCGAAGGGGCGCCCGGCCAGGAGCCCGGCCAGGAGTCGCATGGTCGTCCCCGAGTTGCCGCAGTCGAGGGCGCCGGGCGCCGGCCGCAGGCCGTCCAGCCCCACCCCCCGGACGTGTCCTGCCTCGACGTACACACCCAACGCCCTCAGGCAGGCGCCCGTGGAGGCCACGTCGGCGCCCGGCGAGAGCCCCCGCAGGCGGGCCTCGCCGCTCGCCACGGCGTTCAGCATCAGCGCCCGGTGCGAGATCGACTTGTCGCCGTGCAGGGCGACCTCGCCCACCAGCTCAGCCGGGCGCCTAACCGCCGCCAGCAACCTCTCTCTCCCGGCGCCAGCGTGCGCGCACGCTCCGCGCCTCCTCCAAGAGCTCCCCCAGGCGCTCGTCACCCGACTCCAGGTGGGCCCTCAACCGGTCGATCTCGCCCCGGACCGAGTCGATCGCGGCCAGCATGTGGGCCCGGTTGGTCTGCGCCACGCCCAGGTACATCTCGGGGTCGCCCTCGGCGAGCCGGCTCAGGTCTCTGTAGCCGGGACCGGCGAGGTCCGACATGGCCCCCCAGTCCGGTCGCCCGGCGAGGGCCAGCACGTACGCCGCCGAGAGCAGGAAGGCGGCGTGACTGACGCCCGCCACCAGGCGGTCGTGGCTCTCAGCGTCGATGATGAGGGGCCGCGCCCCCGCCACGCGGACCATCCACTCGACCCTTGGGTCGGGGCGCGTCAGGGCCCATGGCG
>JBOHUY010000342.1:0-7133 GCA_050735015.1 Candidatus Dormibacterales bacterium
CTCCAGGGCCGCCTCCAGGGGGGCCGCGCCCGCCCTGCCCACCGCCAGCACCCCCTGGGGGCTGGCGGTCTCGCTGAGCGTTTGGAAAAGTCCCCTCGAGAGGATCACCGTGAGGGGGCAGGCGACCTCGGAGATGGTCCCCTCGCGAAGTGCCAGGAGCTCGAGCGGGACGCCCGCGGCCACCGCCTCTTGGACCACACGCGGCCCCTCGAGGAGCACCAGGCCCGCCTCCCGCCGGCGCCGAAGGCGCGCCAGGCGCCGGACGGCCGGGTTGGCCGGGCTGGTCAGGGGCGGGTCAGAGGCTGTTCTTGGCAACCTCCACCAGCCGGGTGAAGGAGCCGCTGTCGCGCACGGCCATGTCGGCCAGCACCTTGCGGTCGATCTCCACCCCGGCCTGGCGCAGGCCGTGCATGAACCGGTTGTAGGGGAGCCCCGACTGTCGGGAGGCAGCGTTGATGCGCGCGATCCAGAGCCGGCGCATGTCGCGCTTGCGGGCCCGCCTGTCCCGGAAGGCATAGGCGAGGCTGTGCAGGAGGGCCTCGTTGGCGGGCCTGAAGAGCAGCTTCTTGGAGAGCCGGAACCACTTTGCCCGTTCCAGCACCGCGCGGTGGCGGCGGTGGGCGGTGACGCCGCGCTTGACCCTGGCCACGTCAGCGCCCCAGCGCCCGCCGCACGGCGCGCGCATCGGCCGCCGCGACCGGCTGGGCCGACCTGTAGGCCCTCTTGCGGCGGGCGGACTTGTGCTCGAGCAGGTGGCTCTTCCAGGAGTGGCCCCGGATCAGCTTGCCGGTCCGGGTCAGGCGGATGCGCTTGGAGATGCCCTTGCGGGTCTTGATCTTGGGCATCAGGCCGTGGCCTCCTTGGCGGCGAGCCGGTGGGTGGGGGCCAGGATCATGAACATGTTGCGGCCCTCCATGAGGGGCTGGCGTTCCACCACCGCGATCTCCTTGGCCTCGTCGGCGACGCGGTCGAGCAGACGCCTGCCGATCTCCTGATGGACCATCTCGCGGCCCCTGAACATGATCGTCACCTTCACCTTCTGGCCCTGTTCGAGGAAGAGGCGAACGCCCTTGAACTTGGTCTGGAAGTCGTGCTCCGCCACCTTGGGCCGGAGCTTCATCTCCTTCAGCTGGCTCCCGCTCTGCTTGCGCCGCTGGTCCTTCTCGCGTTTCAGCGACTCGAACTTGAAGCGCCCGTAGTCGATCAGTCGGCAGACGGGGGGGCTCGCCTGGGGGGCGACCTCCACGAGGTCCAGGCCCTTCTCGCTGGCGATCCTAAGCGCCGTCTCCAGGCTGAGGACGCCGAGCTGGTTGTTCTGGTCGTCGATCAGCCGCACCTCGCGGGTACGGATCTGATCGTTTATCCGCAGCTCCTTAAACGGGATGAGCCGTTACCTCGATCGAGTTCAGCTTCGCCCGATCCTCCTTAAAAAAACACGGACAGCAGGGCTGTCCGTGGCGCCTACCTCTTCGGACCGGCCGCGGCCTCGACCTCGAGGTGAGGGACTCAAGCCCTGCTTGGACGACGGGAATCCTACCAGCAACAAGGGCGATCCCGCGTGT
Source organism: Candidatus Dormibacterales bacterium (assembly GCA_050735015.1). Lineage (GTDB taxonomy): Bacteria > Chloroflexota > Dormibacteria > Dormibacterales > Dormibacteraceae > JBOHUX01. Next base: position 1,563 of record JBOHUY010000342.1, read on the forward strand.
TCAGGCCTCCTCGATCTCGATCGAGCTCATGCGGTCACCCTCCCTGATCGTCTCCACCACCTCCATGCCCTCGCTGACCGACCCGAAGTGGTTGTAAACGCCCGAGCGGGCCAGATGGGGCGCGTCGGCCTTGACGACGAAGAACTGCGAGCCGCTCACCCCGGCCGTGCTGGAGGCCATCCCCACCGAGCCCCTCCCCCACTCGCAGGGGTTGGTCTCGTCGGGCAGCTTGTAGGCGGGGCCGCCCGAGCCGGTGCCCGTGGGGTCGCCGCCCTGGGCGACGAAGCCGGGCACGACGCGGTGGAAGGTGAGGCCGACGTAGTAGCCCTCCCGGGCGAGCGTCACGAAGTTGTTGACGGTGACCGGCGCGGCCTGACGGTCGAGCGCGATGACGAAGGCGCCCCGTTCGGTCAGGACCCGGGCGGAGTAGCGGCGGTCAGGGTCGAGGACGTCCGGCGGCGGCTCTTTCCTCTCGGCCATGGCCTCGAGCCTACCAGGGGCGCCGTGTCGGCACCCGGCTCAGCGCCTCTTCTCGGCGACCTCGGCGGCCAGGCGGGCGGCGAAGGCCTCGACATCCTCGTCCGACTGCTCTCCCGTCCGGGTCCTGACCGAGACCCGGCCGGACGCGGCCTCGCGGGCGCCCACCACGGCCATGTAGGGAACCTTGCGGCCCTGCGCGTCGCGGATCTTCCTCTGCATCCGCTCCGAGCGCTCGTCGACCTCGACCCTCAGCCTGAGCCTCCCCAGGCGGCCGGCCACCGAGCGCGCGTATTCGTTCTGGGCGTCCGTGATGGGCACGACCATGGTCTGCAGGGGGGCCAGCCAGAGCGGAAAGGCGCCCGCGTAGAGCTCGATCAGGTAGCTGAAGAGCCGCTCCATGGCGCCGGCGGCGCCGCGGTGGACCATGATCGGACGCTGCCGGGAGCCGTCCTCGGCCACGTACTCGAGGCCGAACCGCTCGGGCAGCTGGAAGTCGACCTGGACCGTCGAGTTGGTGAACTCACGGCGGTGGGCGTCGCGGACCTGGAAGTCGATCTTGGGGCCGTAGAAGGCGGCCTCACCGGGGCTGACCTGGTAGGTCTGACCCAACGCGTCGAGGGCTTCCGCCAGGGCGCGCTGGGCCCTGGCCCACTGCTCGTCGGTGCCGAGCCACTTCTCCTTGACGTCGTCCTTGACCGAGAGGCGGTACCGGAAGTCCTCGATGCCGAGCACCTGTGAGAAGTACAGGGCGAGGTCGATGGCGCCCTTCACCTCGTCCTGGAGCTGTTCGGGGGTGCAGAAGATGTGGGCGTCGTCGAGGGCGAAGGCGCGCACCCGGTTGAGCCCGGCTAGCGTGCCGGAGCGCTCGAAGCGCCAGTTGTTGCCGATCTCGGCGATTCGGAGCGGCAGATCCCGGTGGCTGCGGAGCTCGGTCTCGTAGACGAGGATGTGGTGGGGGCAGTTGGTGGGCCGCAGTTCCAGCACCTCGCCCGAGTCCTTGAAGACCATCGGCGGGTACATGTTCTCGGCGAAGAGCTCTAGGTGCCCTGACTGCCGGAAGAGCTCGAGGCGCGCCACCTCCGGCGTGCGCACATGGCGGTAGCCTCGGGCCAGCTCCTCGTCTACGATCCAGCGCTCCAGCTCCCGCCTCACGGTGGCGCCGTCCGGCAGCCAAAGTGGGAGCCCGGCCCCCGTCCGCTCGTCCAGGGCGAAGAGCTTCAGCTCCTTGCCGAGCCGCTTGTGGTCGCGCCGCTCCGACTCCTCCAGGGCCTGCATATAGGCCTCCAGCTCGGCCTTGCTGGGCCAGGCCGTGCCGTAGACGCGCTGGAGCATGGGTTTGCTCTCATCACCGCGCCAGTAGGCGCCCGCCACCCGTAGCAGCTTGAACGCCGCCAGGGCGCCCGCCGAGGCCACGTGGGGCCCCCGGCAGAGGTCCAGGAAGCGGCCCGTCCGGTAGAGGGTAACGATCCCCTCGCCGATCTCTTCCAGGATCTCGACCTTGTAGTCCTGCCCCATCTCCCGGAAGGTCCTCACGGCCTCCTCCCGGGAAACCTCCTGGCCTTCGAAGGCGGGGTCCTGCGCGACGATCTCGCGCATGCGCCGCTCGATGGCGGGAAGGTCGTCCGCGGTCAGGCTCCGATCGAGGTCGAAGTCGTAGTAGAAGCCGTCCTGGACCGGGGGTCCGATCGCGTAGCGGGCGCCCGGGAAGAGGTCGGTGACGGCCGCCGCGAGGAGGTGCGCGGCCGAGTGGCGCAGGGTGTCGAGGGCGTCTTTCGACTCGTGGTCACCGAGTTTGGGCATGAGGGAGAGCCCAGTATATGGAGGACAGATGGACCTCCGGAGCATCGCCGATAGCATCGGCTATCCCGCTGCCGGGCTGGGCATCCTGATCGAGAGCGCGGGCATTCCGTTCCCGGGCGAGACCATGCTGCTGGCGGTGGCGGCCCTGGCCGCGGCGGGCGGCCTGGACATCCGGATCGTGGTCGCCTCAGGCGCGGCGGGGGCGGTCCTGGGCGCTTCCATGGGCTACGGGGCGGGCCACTTCGGAGGTCGGCCCTTCCTGGAGCGCTTCGGGAGCACCTTGCGCGTCAAGCCGGCGCACGTGGCGCGGGCGGAGGCCTTCTTCGCGCGCTGGGGCGTCTGGGCGGTGCTGGTGGGCCGCTTCGTGTCCGTCATCCGGGCCTGGATCTCGTTCCTGGCCGGGATGTCGCGCATGCCCTTCGGCGCGTTCCTGGGCGTGACCACCGTGGGGGCGGTCGCCTGGGCGATCCTGATCGGTACCCTCGGCTACTACCTGGGCCATGACTGGACGACCCTGGAGCACCTCATCCGGGGCCTTGGCTGGGGGACCCTGGCGGTCGTGGTCGTGGCAGTCGCCGCCGTGATCGTGGTTCGAAGACGGCGCGCCCGAACGTAGCCACCAGGAGCCCGGCCACGGCCATCAGCACGCCCAGGCCGCCGATCACGCGGTCGGTCCCGATCAGGTCCGAGAGCGCGGCCGCGACCAGCACCGGGAGCGCGGTGACGCCGTTCACGACCATGAAGAGGAGAGAGAAGATGCGCCCCCGGACCTGGTCGTGGGTGTGCTCCATGAGGTAGGTGAGCGAGGGGATCATGAGCCCGCCGAACTCGAGCCCGAAAAGGAGGCTGAAGGTGGCGGCGAAGGCCCTGGCGAAGCCGTGGAAGCCTGACACCCCGTGCGTCAAGGCGGGCACCGCCCCCAGCAGGGAGAGGGTCACGCCCGTCGCCACCAGGCTGATCCAGAGCACGTGCGTGCGGTCGAGCCGTTTCTCCAGGCGGCCCAGGAACAAGGCGCTGCCGAGGGCGCCGGCCGCGGCCGGCACCATGATGATGTAGGTCTCCTGGGGCGGGATCCCGATGACGTCCTTCACATAGGAGGGCGCCAGCGTGAACATCATGAAGATGACCAGCACGGCCAGGGAGAGCTGGAGGAACGAGCCCATCAGGACGGGCGAGCCGCCCAGGTAGCGAAGGCCCTCCTGGACCTCCACCGCCATCTGGTGGAAGGGATGGCGCTCCACGTCGTCCAGCCGCGGCGCCGCGCGCGGGATGCGCGTCAGCCAGATCAGCACCCCGGCCACCACGAAGAGGAGGACGGCCAGCCAATAGGGCGCGTAGAGGTCGAAGTTGGACACGATGGGGGCCAGGGCCACGCCCGCCAGAAGCGTGACCACCATCGTGATCATGACCATGGAGTTGGCCGTGAGCAGGGCCCTCTTGGGCAGGACGCTGGGTATGGCGGCCGCCTCCGCCGGGCCGAAGAGCTGCCCGACGGTTGAGAACGCCAGCGTGAGCACGAGCAGGTGGACGAAGTCGTGCCTCAGGCCGGGCGCGAAGGCTGCGATGGGGATGAGGGCCACCACGCCCGCCCGCACCAGGTTCGAGGCGACCATGATCAGCTTGCGGTCGTGCCGGTCCGCGAAGACGCCCGCCATGGGCCCGATGACGACGCTGGGCAGCGTGTAGGCGAGGAGCGTGAAGGCGACCTGCGTGCTCCCTCCCGAGAGGTCGAAGGCCAGGATGATGAGGGAGAACATGAGGAACTTGTCGGCCAGCTGGGCGGCCACCTGGGCCAGCCAGATGAGCCGGAAGGAGGGCTGCGCGAGGACGAACTTGAAGCCCTGGGCGACCTCGCCCTCCATCTCCTCGAGGTCGGGCGGGAGCTGCCCCTCGGGGCGCGCCATCACGCTCCCCCGGCGGGCGCGCCCGCGCCCAGCCAGGCCGGCACAGGCGCCCGGTGGGGCCGGCTGCCCGGCGTGCCGGTCAGCGGGCCGGGCGAGCGTTCCAACCTCACCTCTCGGCCCAGCTTAGGGCTTTGAGGGCCTCGTAGACGGCCGCCCACTCGGCCGGCTCGAGGGTCTGTGGACGGCGCTCGGGGTCGACGCCGGCCGCGCGCAGGCGCTGGCCCAGCTCGGGGCCGAGGCCGGTCGCCCGCCCCAGGCTTCCGCCCAGCTGCTTGCGGCGCTGCCGGAACGCGGCCGCCACCAGCCGGAAGAAGGCGGCCATGTCGTCGACCTCGACCGCCGGCCGCTCGCGCACCTCCATCACGACCAGCGCGGAGTCGACGCGCGGCGCGGGCAGGAAGGCCGACGAGGGCAGCAGCATCTCGATGCGGGGACGCGCGAAGACCTGCACGGCAACAGCTCCCAGGCTGCCCTGGCCGGGCTCGGTCCAGCGCCTCGCCACCTCCCACTGCACGACCAGCGAGAGCCGGCGTGGACGCGGCGTGCGCTCCAGAAGGCGCGCCATCAACCGCCCCGTGAGGTAGTAGGGGATGTTGCCGACGACCACCTCGCCGCCCCCCGGGAAGAGCGCGGGAACATCGAGGCGCAGGACGTCGGCGCGCATCAGCTCCAGGCCCGCGAGGCCGCCCGTGACGGCGCCCAGGACCCGGAAGAGCCGCTCGTCGATCTCCACCGCGACCAGTCGCTGGCACCGGCCCGCCAGCGCGACGGTGAGCGTGCCGGGCCCCGCCCCCACCTCCAGGGCCTCGTCGCCCGGCCTGAGGCCGGCGGCCCCGGCGACCCGGTCCCGGAGGCCGGCGTCGACCAGGAAGCTCTGGCCCAACCGGCGGCGCGGCCGCACGCCGTGACGCCGGAGGAGGGCCTCGAGGACGGCCGGGTCGGCCGGGTCCTCTCTCATGGCGCCCCTTTGGGTCGCCTGCCTTCCACCCCCAGGCGCCGGGGCGGAGCCCTCACATGATCCGGCCGAACAGGCGCCGGGCGTTGGCGGTGGCGGTCTCGGCCACCGCCTGGACGGAGAGTCCGCGCGCCTCTGCGACCGAGGCCGCCACCTCGGTGATGAGGGCGGGCCGGTTGGGTGGGCGTCCCCGGTGGGGCACCCCGTAGGGGGAGTCCGTCTCGAGCAGCAGCCGGCCGGGCGGGCAGCGGCGGGCCACCTCCCGGAGCTCGGCCCGGCTGGGCCGGGTCACAAGCCCGCTGAAGGAGATGTGAAAGCCCAGGTCCAAGAACCTCTCGGCCCAATCCCAGCCCAGAGAAAAGTAGTGCATCACCCCCGTCAGGCCAGGGTGCGCGCCCAGGACGGCGTGGGTCTCGGAGGCCGCCTCCCGGG
>JBOHUY010000343.1:0-13925 GCA_050735015.1 Candidatus Dormibacterales bacterium
GCGAGCTGTCGCGGCGCAGGGCGGCCAGGGAGCTCGGGATCGGAGTGGCAACCGTAGCCAGGCTTCTCGGCGCCCAGGGGCCGCCCGGGGCGCCTCACGCAAGCACCCGGGCGCCTTGGGCCGGCGACGGAGCCGGGGCCGGAGGCCGCATGAGGCCGAGTTCGGCTGACCTCCTCCCATTCGGCGCCCGCCGATCTAGGATGCCAGGTCCCATGAGTCCGCTCGTCCGCCGGCCGGCGCCTGCGCCTGCCGGCGTCCCCGGCCGTCCGCCGGAGACTTCGCCATGAGCCGGCGAGGCAACGGCGAGGGCAGCATCTTCAGGCGCAAGGATGGCCGCTTCGAGGCCAGGATCTTCATCGAGGGCAAGCGGCGCAGCAAGTGCGCCAAGACCCAGCGGGAGCTCCAGCGCTGGCTGGCCGAGGTTCGCCGAGCGCGCGACCTGGGGCTTCCGCTGATAGACAGCCGCCAGACCTTAGAGGCCTTTCTCGCCTCCTGGCTGCCGGGCCGCAAGAATCAGATCCGTCAAGGCACCTGGAGCCATCAGGACTGGCTCATCCGTCGCTACATCGTGCCCGTGATCGGCCAGGTCCCGGTCGCCCGGCTACGACCCCAGCACGTCCAGCTCATGCAGGACCGGATGCTGGAGGCAGGGCTCAGTCCGACCACCGTCCACCACGCGCACGGCGTCCTCCACCGGGCGCTCCAGGATGCCGTGCGCTGGGACCAGGCCGCCCGCAACGTGGCAGCACTGGTGGCCCCGCCGCGGATGGTCCGTTCGGAGATGAAGACCTTCAGCAGGGAGCAGGTCCAGGTCTTCCTGGCGGCGGCCGCCGAGGACCGGCTCCATGCGCTCTGGGTGCTGGCCGCAACCACCGGGATGCGCCAGGGAGAGCTGGTGGCACTGCGCTGGCAGGAGATCGACTTGGAGCGAAGGCAGCTCAGGGTGAGCGCGACCCTCCGCTGGACCCGAGGGCACAAGGCTGTGATCAACCCGCCCAAGACGCCGCGCTCCCGCCGCCAGATCTCGCTTTCGGCGCCCGCCCTGGCCGCCCTGCGCCATCACAAGGCGGCCCAGGCCGAGGAGCAGCTGCACGCAGGCCCAGAGTGGCCGGAGAGCGACTTCGTCTTCACAGACGAGCTTGGGGCGCCGCTCTACGCCCACAAGCTCCTCTACCGCTTCTGGAGGCTGCTGGAGCGAGCCGGTCTACCCAGGATCCGCTTCCACGACCTTCGCCATACGGTGGCGAGCCTGCTGCTGGCCGAGAGGGTCCATCCCAAGATCGTTTCTGACCTCCTGGGGCACGCCAGCGTCTCGATCACGCTCGACGTCTACTCCCACGCCGTGCCCGGCCTTCAGGAAGAAGTGGTCCGGGTGATGGACCAGATCGCCGCCGCAGTATGGCAAGATCCCTGAGGCGTGGTCAGCGCTTGTACGCGCTTCCTCTCGGTCTCACCGCGGTGACGTCGATTCGCCGGCCATCCACATCCAGCCGGAACCGTACTCGCCATTCGCCTACCCGAAGGCGCCACATGCCGGGTTCTCCTTGCAGAGGGCGGACATCTCCGGTCGGGAGTCCATCGATGGCGTGGACGATGCGTTCCCGGTCACGCCTACCCAGGCGACTCAGCTGCCGCAGGGCATTATGGCCGAGGACGATCCGCCAGGGCGGTGACTCAGCCAGCCGTGAGCCTCTTCTTTGCCTCGTCCCATGCGATGCCTTCGCCGTGGCCAATATCGACCAGGGCGGCAGCGTCCTCGGCCCGCTCTTGGGCCGTATACGGCTCGTCGTCCCATGGTGCCAGCAGCAGCCGAGCGAGCTGAGGATCGTCAGCAGCCCGCCGGAGCAGGGCGCCTGCCACATCGACGGCGGCCTCGGGCAGCTCGTCCACGACTCGGTGAAGCTCGGCTCTGGTCATGCCGTTACCGTACCACCGGCCATTCGAACCGAAGCCCCGTTTGCCGGGGTCTGCCGTCGGCCGCCGTCTGCGGTCGCAAAGCGAGTTATGGGTGGGATCGCCGCCGCAGCGCGGCAAGCTCCATCCTGACGGCAGCGCTGACGGCAATGCGGGCGGACAATGACGCACGGTGTCGGACAAGGGCGGTCTGGAGGCGTGAAATCCGAATTCAGCACGGACGGCCACGGACGGCTAGCGACGCGTTGCGTCGCGCTCGAAAACCGTTATAGGGGCAACCCTATCGTGGGTTCGAATCCCACCCTCTCCGCCACTGTCCTGTCTCAGGAGATAGTGGACTCCTGTCTCAGGTCATTGTGGACTCGGGAAGGGCCCCCGGACCAGCGAAGCGATCATGTCCTGGTCACGCTCCTCGCGCGGCTGGCCTCGCTCGTCGCGAACCTATAGGCTGGCGACGCTATCGCTGACACCCACCACTTCGGGCTTCACGCCGTGGCCGAGGTCGTCGACCGCTTCGTGGAGGCCTGGAACCGGCACGACATGCGCGCCCTCGCCGATCTCTGCGCCTCGGAGGGAGACTTCGTCGACATCCAGGGCAACTGGTTCCGCAACAGCGCTGACTTTGAGGCCGCGCTGAGGGCTCGGCACGCCAGTGTCTTCAAGGTAAGCCGCTTTACCAAGAAGGAAGTCGCAGTCCGGCCGCTCAGCGCAGCCGTCGCGATGGCGCACGCCGTCATCGAGCTGGAGGGAGCCACGAACCCTCAGGGCCAGGCGCTGCCGGCCGGCCTGGGAGTCATGACCTTCGTCGTGGAGAGAGCTGGCGAGGGCGATTGGAAGATCCTGGCCTTCCAGAACACCGCAGTCGGACAGGCTGGCCCGCGGTCGGCCCGCCCGCCCTAAAGGGCCGTCTCCCCGCCTCGCGGGCCGGGCCGCACCGCGCAGCCGCGGAGCATCGTCGCACGCTCAATGCCGAGTTCGGAAGAGGTCTACCATGCCCCGCCATCTGCGCGACGGCCGCCGACTGCGTGCCCCCGACGGTCACCGTCGCCCTCGGTGTCGCCGCCCTGTCAGATCGACGCTGGGTCGTCAGCCCCAGGCGCCGGCGGCCTTGAACGAACGCCCCAGCCAGTCCGGTTCTGGCTCGTAAACGCGGGCCCCAGATCCAGCCCGGCGCCTGCTCCGCGAGCTCGGTCGTGTGGCCGGCCGACCAGGTCATGAGCGTGCTCGCACCCAGCGCGCGGCCCTCCAGGAAGTCGGGCGGGGTCAGCCAGAGAATGTACTGGGTGCCATAGGCGGACGCGATGACGCGATTGGTCATGGGATGAGCGAGCACGGGCGTCGCGTAGGCGCGGGCCCGGGCAATCCTGCGGCAGCGTCTTAGCGAGCTTGTTCCAGACACGCTCCACTACGTCAGGGTGGCTCCCGTCGTCCCAGTAGGGGTCGCCCTCGCTGCCATCGCGGCGGTTGAAGCGGTTGTCCTTCTCCGGGAACAGCCACCAGATGTCGCGGTTGGCGGCATCGGTGACGACCCGGTACTTGCCCGGCCGCGGCGCCGGCCCCACGTTGCCGACCGGCACCGAGTGGACGCCGCTCCCCCAGCGCGCGTGCACCCAGCCGCCCTCGACCTTGGTCACCTCTCCGAAGTCGCCCGCCCAGATGATCCCGTCGAAGACCGGCTCGCCGATGTACTCGGCCAGGTCGCCCGGCTGCAGAGCTCGCATCATGACGGGACGGTGGGCTGGAGGCGGATGGCTGAGACGGACGGGACCGGGCAAGCTCACTGGGAACTCGGTGACCGCAACCGACAAGGAGTTCGGAAGACGTCTACGATGCCCCGCCACTGTCCTGTCTCAGGACATCGAGGACACCTGTCGCATGACATCGTAGACAAGCTCCGCCACATCCAGGTTGGCGCCCTCCACCGCAATGGCGGGTGCGCGTTGGAGGCAGGAGTGCCGCCGCCGCGAACGAGGTTCCAGCGCAGGGTAGCCGCCTTCTTTGAACCTGGCCAGCAGCTTGTAGAGCCACTTGCGCGCGACCTTGTGAGTGCGGGCCAGCTCACTCGGGGCTGCGCCGCTCAACGACCATCGCCTCGACCAGGTACCACTCACGTCCCATCCTTGCACCTCCCTCGAGGTGATCAGGATGTCCTCGATGTCTTGCGACATCTGTCCTCTATGTCGTGAACTCACACACCCACCCTCTCCGCCACGCCCTCGCAGGTCGACCTGCCTTCAGCGGATGGTGACGATCCGTACACCCGGCACTTGCAAGACGGCCCAATCATGGTCCGCGGTCAGGACGGTGCCCCCGACTTCGACACCGAGAGCGAGGCACGCTCGGTCACCGATGCTGAGGTTCCGCCCCAAACGACGCAGACGGGCGGCGGAGAGTGCCGCGGCGCGATCGAACCCGACGATGCTCACTCCAATGCCGCCGAGGTCTTCATCGACCATCTGCGAATCGATGCCCTTGTCGACCAACTTACCCGCGACCTCGCTCAGGTTCACCGCGCTCATCTGCGCTTCTCCCAGGGTGCCGGCCACGCGTTCGGCTCCGGGTTCCTGGTTGATGAGCGCCAGGAGCGCCGAGGCGTCAAGCACGATGGCCACCCCGAATCAGGAGTCGCTTTCGATTCGCCGTTCCGCCAGGAGCTCGTCGACCAGGCTCGTCCGCTCCGGAACCTGGCGCCGGACCCGCGCCTGGAGTCTGGCGAGGGCGCTCTCGGGGGTGGTCACCACCAGGTCGCCGTCGGCATTCTCCTTGACCATCACCTGCGCCCCGGGGCCCAGGCCATGCCTCCGCCGGAACTCGGCAGGGATGACCAGCCGACCACCGGCTCCAATCCGCGTCCTGACCGCCTTGAACCCTTCGACCATGGCAGCGCCAATTTACCATATCGGCCGATTTGTGTCATTGATGGACTGAGATGGCAGTGGATTCGAAACACATCCACGACACCGGCCAATTGTGAATGCAAACCCCACAGCGTCACGGTGGCTAAAGCGGATCTAACCAGTGGCTGTCCGAGGCTGGTGGCGGTCCGGTCCGGCGCAACCGCCGGAACTTCACCGCCGCAGGCGACACCGAGCTCTGCCTCGGCGACCGACCGACAGTGTTGCTGCCGGCCGAGTGTTCCGACAGAGCCTTCGGGAGGCTCTCGCCGACCAGCGCCGGGACGATACGCCCCGCTCCGCCCACGCCCCCCGGTGCGCCGGCAGAGCCTCGTCGGTCCATCCGAGCCGCCTCGGACCCGGCGGGAACAAACGCCACCGGGGCCACGGTTGGTCGTTCCATGACGAAGGACACGGACTACCGCCTGGCCGGCCCGGCCGTCGGGGAAGCCTTCCCCGACTTCGAACTCCCCGATGCCGAGGGGAGGCCGGTGCGACTCCACGCCTGGCGCGCCGGGCGTCGAGCGCTGGTGGTCTTCTACCGAAGCGCGGCCTGGTGACCCTACTGCAAAGCGCAGCTCGTCGAGCTGCAGAAGGTTGAGGACGAGCTCGAGAGGCTCGCCGTAGGCCTGATCGGCGTCAGCTACGATCCGCCGGCGGTATTGCGGCAGTTCGCGGCAGCCAAAGGCATCGGCTTCCCTCTGCTGGCCGACGAAGGCAGCCACGTGATCACCGCGCTGGGCCTCCTCGATCGCGACCTGGCCCAGCACCACGCCGGCTTCGGGATGCCGACCCAGGACCACCAGCTTGGAGTCGCCTACCCGGCGATCTTCGTACTCGACGAGTCAGGACGCGTGGCCGACAAGCGCATCAGGCACCACTACCGTGCCCGCGAGGGGGCCCTCGCGCTCCTCGAGGGAGCGTTCGACCTGAGGCTGCCCCCCGCCGGCCCTGCGAAGGAATCGAAGGGCGACCACGTGAGGGTCACCATGGTCACCGATTCGGCTAGTTACGTGCGGTGGCAGGAGACCAGGCTCCATGTGATCTTCGATATCGACGCGGGATGGCAGGTCTACGGCCGTCCCGTTCCGGCCGGATATTCTCCCGCTACGGTCGAAGTCGAGAGCCTCCCGGAGGTGGCGGTAGGCCCGCCCGAATACCCACCAACGCGCCGTTCCAGGGTCGAGGGACTGGACGAGGAATTCCACGTCCATGAGGGCAGGTTCGACATCCTGGTTCCGTTCGCAGTCAACGTGCCGGCGGGCCAGGGCCGCGTCGTGCTCAGGTTGGCAGTCGGATACCAAGCCTGCAACGAGTCCGAATGCCTGCCGCCCCGGGACGTGAAGCTGGAGCTCGGACTGGACGAGGCGCCACCAGAATGAGGCGGACATCCTTGCGCAGGGGGAGTGAGACGCCTGCGGCCCTGCCGCCGAAGCCACAGCTCCCGCCGTATCGAAGTCTCGGGGCCGCGTTGCTCGACGCGGTCGCGCGTACGACGCGCCCCTCTCGCAATTGAGGCCAGGCGAGGTGCTCGTCGAGTGGTGGACGACCGGTTTTCCCGGCTGGGAGGTGAGCAAGCAACCGGGCTCTTCGCTCGCGGTGATGGGCCGTCATGCCAGGTTCCAGGACCTGCCGGGATCTTACGGCCCCTGCCATGGACTCCAAGCCGACCGCAGCTTGGTCGTTGAGATCAAGCGACCAGAAGCGCGCGGCGACTACTGGCAGTTCAACGCCTGTCTCCGGGGCCCGGGGCTCGCCAGCGAGCGGACCGAGTCGCTGGCCATCCTGCGCTCCGCGAAGTTGACCGGGCCCGCCAGACGCTGATGCCCGGGCTCGGGAGTCCGAGCCGACTCGCGAACGTCCGACCCGACGGGCGGGGGCTCGCCGGACCGGTACCACACGCAGTCCCGGATCGGGCCGCGGACCTCAAAACAGAGTGCGAGAAGCCGTCGGCTAGAGTAGGCCCGATCCATGTACCGCCTGGGGCTCCTGGCGAGGTCGCTCCGATGGCGTGGTGGCGCCTCCCTGACGCTGCTGATGGTTGCCACCGCCGCCATCACGGCAGCCGCGGGGGGGCCCATCTACGCCCACGGCGGCGACGAGACGGTACTCCACAACACCCTCGATCAGGCGCCGGTCCCCGACAGGGGACTGACACTGGCGGCCCCGCTGGGGATATACGGTGATACCACTACCTCCCTGATCGGGCGTGTGGACCGGGCCACGTCCGCAATGGGCGCGTTCGGCCTCGGCCGGTGGTTCGCCAGGGGGGTCAGGACGGTGCAGTCGTCGGTGGACGTCCCCAGCTCCCGGGAGCACTTCGACGCTGAGCTGGTCTCACGGCAGGGGGCGTGCTCGCATCTGACGTTCGCGGCCGGGCGTTGCCCGCTGGCTCTCAACGAGGTGGCCATCAGCGAGCGCAGCGCGAAGGTGCTCGGAGTCCATGTCGGAAGCCCCCTCCCCTTCTACGTCGGCGGCGTCGCGTCCAAGCCACTGCGGGTGGTCGGGGTCTACCTTCCCGGGAACGCGCAAACGCCCTACTGGTGGGGGCTCCCCTTCTTCGACTTCTTCGTCGGCTCGCCCGTCACGAGGTCGCACCTGGACTCGCTCTTCGTGACCGACACGACCGTTGAAGCGTTGCCGGTGGTCGCCTTCCCGGACGTGACCGAGCAGGTGCCTTTGCGGGTGAACCGTGTGCACGCCGACGGGGTGGGCCGGCTCCTGGCCGGCGTCCACTCGTTCACCGAGAGCGACGCCGGTGCCGTGGGCGCACAGGTGAGCGTCGAGACGAAGCTTCCAGAGATCTTGGGCCAAGTCCGTCACCAGCAGGGCCTCATGGAGGCCATCGTGGCCGTGATCGACGCCGAGCTGGTGCTCCTGGCGCTGGTCGTCCTCTACGCCGTGGTGGCCCGGACCAGCGAGGCACGTGAGCAGGAGGTGGCGCTGGCCAAGCTGAGAGGCTTCCGCACGACCTCGGTGATGTCCGTCGGGCTCTTGGAGCCGGCGCTCCTGCTCTGCTTCGCGTTCCCCCTGGGGCTGGGGATCGCGGTCCTCGCTGTGCGGCTGCTGGCCTCGCGGACGCTGCTCCCGGGGACGGCCATCGGTGTCACGCCGCCCGCGCTCCTGGCCGCCTCCGCCGCCTTCGGCGGAGGCCTTGTGGCGGCGGGACTCGGCGCCCACCGCATACTCACCCGCCGGGTCGCCGAGCAGCTCCGGCCGGCCGCCGGCAAGCGGGCAGAGGGTCGAGGGGCGGCGGTCGCGGACGGCGCCGCCGTCGCGCTCGCCCTGGCCGGGCTGGTCGAGCTCGCGGCTTCCGGCGGCTTCCGTAGCGGCCAGTCCGACCCCGTCGCCGTCCTGGCTCCCGGGTTGATCGCCCTGGCGGCGGGCGTGGCCGGCCTGCGGGTCCTGCCGCTGGTTCTGAGGATGATCGTCTGGCCGACCGCGAACTCCCGTTGGGTGGGGACGTTCCTCGCCGTTCGCCAGGCCGGGCGGCGGCCGTCGACCCTGCGTCTGATCCTGCCTGTGACCATCGCGGTGGGGCTCGCCACCTACGCGGTCTCGGGTTGGTCGGTGGCGGGCGCCAACCGCGCCGCCCAGGCCGCGTTCCAGGTCGGAGCCGCGCGCGTACTCACCGTCCGGCCCGCGAACGGCGTCGACCTCCTGCAGGCCGTGCGCCGGGCCGATCCCGGGGGCGGCGGGGCGATGGCCGTCGAGCAGTACCAGTCCGCCACCAGCGGCAACAGCCTGCTCGCGGTTGACTCGGCCCGGCTCGCCGCCGTCGCGGAGTGGCCCCCCGGCACGGCCAGCCTCGATCCCGGGAGGCTCCACCGCTGGCTCGCCCCACCTCTCCCTGAGCCCGTCTACCTGGCGGGGCGCGAGCTGCGCCTCAGCGTCAGCTTGGACCACCCAGTCCGGACGGCCCTCGACCTCGAGGCCACCGTCAGCGACGACCAGGGCGGGACGACGGTTCTCGACCTGGGGGACCTGGTCGTCGGCTCTCGCACGTACTCGGCGGCGCTTCCGTCCGGCTGCGCGGCCCCTTGCCGCCTGGTCGCGTTGACCCCGATCTGGGTTTCGCCCCCGCCTTCCTCCCAGGTCTGCATCGCCAACTGCGTCTCCAGCACCTCCCCGCCGGTGCTGCGCGGCGGGGGCCCGCCCGCGCCCGTCACCTATCAGCTGGTGCTGGGCTCGGTCCAGGTGGCCGCCGGCCCCGACGGGCCCTGGCGGGAGGTGGACGCCGGGCTCGACGCCCCCCATCGCTGGCGGCCCAGCTCGGCCGCCGTCCAGGTGGGCAGGGCCGCCGGCACGTCGGGACTGGCCGTCCGGTTCCAGGACAGCCTCACCGACGTCTCGCCGCCGGCCCTCGATTCGGGGGCAATCCCCTCCCGGCTGCCGGCGGTGGTGACGCCGGAGGCCATCTCACTGGAGGGGAGCGGCAGCGACGTCAGCATCGCCGCGCAGGGCCTTGACGACAACGTGCTTCTCGTCGACGGGCGGGTGAACGCGCCCGCCCTGCCCCGCCTGGGCGTCAACGGCGTTCTGGTCGACCTGACCCTGGCCCGCCGGGCGCGCACCCAGACGGACGCTCCCGGCGTGCAGGACGAGGTCTGGCTCTCGCCATCCGCCTCGGGCCAGATCGTGCAGCGGCTCCGAGACCAGGGGTTGACCGTGGTCGGCGAGGAGGCGGCGTCCGCTCTCAGAGCCCGGCTCGATCACCAGGGTCCTGCCCTCGGCTACGACCTGTTCCTGCTGGCGGCGGGGACGGCCGCGCTTCTGGCGCTGGGGGCGGCCGTCTTCGCGATCTTCGTGACGGCTCGCCGCCGCTCCTACGAGCTGGCCGTCCTGATGGCCATGGGTGTGGCCAGGCCAGCGCTGCTGAGAGGCCTTTTGGGAGAGCAGGCGCTCGTCCTCGGCGCCGGACTGGCCCTCGGCGTGGGCTCCGGCCTGGCGGGCGCGGTGCTGGGGCTGCCCGCGGTGCCGGAGTTGGTGGACCAGAGCTTTGGGCCCCCCCTCGACTTCGGCCTGCCGTGGCTCGCCCTGGGCGTGCTGGTGGCGACTCTGGCCGCGGCGCTGGCGCTCGCCGCCGCACTGGTGGCGCTGGCCGTGATGAGGACGGCGACGCCGGCCCGGCTGCGAGTGGCGCCGGCGTGAGCGCCGCCCCCGTGCGGGAGGCCCCGGGCGGGGTCGACGTACACCTGGAGGGCGTCGTCCACATCTACCCCATGCCCGAGGGAGACGTGGTCGCGCTCCGGGGGGTGGACCTCGACGTGGAAGGGGGCGAACTGGTCGCCCTCCTGGGGCCGTCGGGCGCCGGCAAGTCGACGGTCCTGGGGCTCACCGCCGGCCTCGTGCGGCCCTCCGCGGGCCGCGTCCGGATCGGCCCCCACGACGTGGGCAGGATGTCCTCCCGCGAGCTGCTGAGACTCCGCGCCACCGAGGTCGGGATCGTGCTCCAGGACCCCGCCCGCAATCTCCTCCCCTACGCGACGGCGGCCGAGAACGTCTGGTTCGCGCAGCGGGGGAGTCGGCGGCGGGAGCGGGCCTGGCGCCCCCGCGACCTGCTCGACCGGCTGGGCCTGGGCGAGGTGGCCGCGCAGCCGGTCAGCACCCTCTCGGGGGGCGAGCAGCAACGCGTGGCGCTGGCCGTCGGCGCGGCCGGAACCCCCCGGCTGCTGCTCGTGGACGAGCCCACCAGCCAGCTCGACGCCGGCAGCCGGGACCGCGTCATGGGGGTGCTGGAGACGCTCAACCAGGACCTCGGGCTGACGGTCGTCGTGGTCACCCACGACCCTGCCGTGGCCGGCGCCGTCGCGCGCACTGTGACCATCCGCGACGGCCGCGTCGGCGCCGAGGGGCGGCGCGGGGAGGAGTACGCCGTGGTCGGCCGTGACGGCACTCTCCAGCTCCCGCCCGACGTGCTCGAGACGCTGCCGCCGGGCACGCTGCTCCGCCTCCGCCGGCACGCCACCGGCGTGGATCTCAGCGCTCCGGACCTGGACAGATGAAGCCACCGGTGACCGCCGCGCAGCCCTTCGGGGCAGGCCATCGGGAGCTCGTGGCGCGGTGCGTCTCGTACCGGGCGGGGGGCCGGCTCATCTTGGACCGGGTCTCCGTGGCGGCAGTCGCCGGTCGGGCGCTCGCGGTCACGGGCCCGTCGGGGTCCGGCAAGACCACCCTCATGCTCATCCTGGCCGGGCTGCTGGCGCCCGCCGAGGGTGTTGTGCTGCTGGACGGGGCACCGCTCCGGGTCGGTGGCGCCGTCCGGAAAGAGTTCGGGATCGTGCTCCAGGGGTACGGGCTGGTCCCCGTCCTGAGCGCGCTTGAGAACGTCGCACTGCCTCTTCAGGACCGCGGGCTGTCTCGTGGGGAGGTGAAGGCGCGTTCGGCGGCGGCCCTGGCCGAGGTCGGTCTTTCGGCCCTCGCCGACCACCTCGCTGAAGAGCTGTCGGGGGGCCAGCAGCAGCGCGTGGCCGTCGCGCGCGTCCTTGCCGCCAGCCCACTGGTCCTGCTCGCCGACGAGCCCACCTCCGAGCTCGACGCCGAGAACCGCGTGCTGATGATGGGGCTCCTTCTCTCCCAGGCCCGCGCGGGCAAGACGGTCGTCATCGCCTCGCACGATCCAGAGGTGGCCGACTCATGCGACATGCGGGTGCGGCTGGCCGACGGACGCGTCGTCGGGTAGCCACTCCTTCGAGTCCACCGCGCCTGGACAGCGCCTGGCGGCATGCCTGCGGCGGGCCCCGCGTCCATGCAGCCGGGTTCCGGAACCGACCCCGGCGTCCGGACCCCCCGTTCACCGCCTCCTGCCGTGCGCCGGGGGTAGCGCCGCGGCGATGATTCGGGAGACTTGCGCCTTGACGACCGGCTCCTTGCGCTGACCTATGCTGATCCTGGTCTGGTCATGGAGCGGGCGGGTCGAGGCTGCGGCGGGGCGCGCGCGGCCGGCACGGATTGCGGGCACACGTGGGGACCCGTCTCGGAGGGCCCCGGCGGTCCGGCCGCGGGTAGGCGTTGAACGTGGTGGCCACGGCCGCGGCCGCCGAGCCGGCCCTCCTGAGGCGACTGCGCGAGTTCCCGTTCGGAGCGGCCGTCAAGGGCGAGGGCCAGCTCGAGAGGGCGCTCGGGAGCCGGGCGGCGGTCGTCTTCATCCTGCGCGGCGACGGTCTCGAGATGGCGCCCTCTTTGGCCAGGATCCACAAGGCCCGCAAGCTGGCGGCCGTCCACCTGGACCTGGTGGGGGGCGTCGGCCTCGACCACTCCGGCGTGCGCTGGCTCGCCCTCGCCGGCGCCGACGCCGTCATCACCTCGCACGGCCACCTCGTGCGTACCATCCAGGCCGAGGGGGTGGTCGCCATCCAGCGTCTGCTGCTGACCGAGATGACCTCGGTCGTGGCGGGCATGGCCGCGGTCGAGAGGGCGCGTCCCGACATCGTGGAGTTGCTGCCGGGGGTGATCCTCCCCCATGTCCGCGACCTCATCCTGCCCCGGCTCACGGTGCCCCTGCTGGCCGGCGGCTTCATCCGCGACAGGGCCGCGGTGAAGGCCGTGCTGGCCGCCGGCGCCGCCGCCGTGAGCACGAGCTCGACCGACCTGTGGGGTTGAGGGCGGCGGGCGCGGGCCTGCCTTCGCTGCTCTGGTCGCTGGGGGGCGGAAGGGTCCCCCCGGAGGCGGATCGGCCGGGCACGGGGGCCCTCGTGCACCACGTCGACGTCGCGCGGCTCATCAACCTCGCCTCCCGGGCGGGCCTTCACCTGGTCGTGGACCTCGACTCCGTCGATGGGCTGCGCGCGGACGAGGAGGCCGCCTTCTTCTTGGTCCGCAGGCTGGGGGTGAGGGCCGTCGTGACCAAGCACGGCGGGGTCGCCGCCGCCCTCGCGGAGCGGGGTGTGCCCGCCCTGCTCCACGTCCACGCGCTCGACTCGACCGGGCTCGAGCGCACGCTGGCGGGCCATCCACGCACGCCGGGGATGGGCACGGCCGTCTCGCCCGGGGTCGTGCTCCCCTACCTGGGCCGGGCCGACCGCGAGGGGCTCCCGCGTCCCCTCCTCGCCTGCGGCCTGGTGCGCACCGAGGCCGAGGTCGCGGCCTGCCGGAGAGCGGGGGCGGACAGCGTGGCGCGGCTCCCCGCCGCCGGGTTCCCGAACGAGGACCTTGACATGGCGGCGCGCCGGAGTTCGAACCGGAGCCGGAGCTAACGGGGCAGGAAGAAGAGAAGTCCCGCTTCAGCACTGGGCTGGAGCGTGGACTTTTTTTATTTGCCCGCCGCCGGCCGGGAATCCGTTTGAGGAGGAGGAAAGAGATGGCGGACGCAGAGACCGAGCTTTCGGCAGGGACGGGTACGGCGGCTCCCCGACTGCGGGGCCGGCCGCCAAGGCGATTCGATCAGCTCCGCAGCACCCTCGTCGGGGAGCTGATGGCCGAGTTCTTCGGGACCTTCGTCCTGATCGCTTTCGGCGACGGCGTGGTGGCGATGGCGGTGGCCGCCCTCAACCAGACGGGCCGGGCGCAGACCACGCACACCATCTTCCTGGCCTCGGGGGACTGGCTCCTGATCACGTGGGGCTGGGCCCTGGCCGTGGTCTTCGGAGTCTACGTGGCGGGCGGGATCAGCGGCGCCCACATCAACCCCGCCGTGACCCTCGCCTTCGCGGTGCGGGGGGACTTCCCCTGGAAGAAGGTCTTCCCCTACTGGGCGGCGCAGTGGTTCGGAGCCTTCATAGGCGCCGCGCTCGTGTTCGCGGTCTACGGATGGGCGATCCACAGCTACCTGGCGGTCAACCACCTCGTGCAGTCCAAGGACATCGCGACCTACTCCATCTTCGCAACCTTCCCAGGGCCCTACTTCCACAACTGGTGGGGGCCGCTCATAGATCAGATCGTGGGCACGGCCTTTCTGCTCGTCTTCGTGGCCGCGCTCATCGACAAGCGCAACTTGCTGCCCAAGGGCAACCTGGCGCCCTTCATGATCGGCATGGCGGTGGCCGCCATCGGGATGTCGTACGGGGCCAACGCCGGGTACGCGATCAACCCGGCCCGCGACTTCGGCCCCCGCATCCTGGCCTGGGTGGAGGGCTGGGGCTCGACCGCCTTCCCGGGCGACTACGGGTGGGTCAACGG
>JBOHUY010000344.1:0-5132 GCA_050735015.1 Candidatus Dormibacterales bacterium
GTACTGGAGGACTATCGAGTGGAAGACGACGGTGGCGGCCCCCTCCCTGTGCAGGTCCGAGGACTCCAGCCAGGCGCCCGCGTCCTCCTTGTCGACGGCGGCGGGGACCCTTCGCGCCACCTCGGCCGCCCCCTTCAGGCGGCGGATCCTCTCCAGCTGGTCGGCCCAGACGTAGGAGAGCAGGGTCAGCTCCCCATCCGGGGTGGTGGCGTCGAGCGGGGCGCGGTCGCAGCCCCGCCTCTCCACCACCTCCACGGCCGTGTCGAGGGGCGGGGCCGTGCCCGCGAAGGGATCCCCCAGGTCGACCGGCGAACCGGGGTCCCCCCACTCCCGGGTCCCCGCCCGGTAGTGGTAGTGGTCCCACCTCAGGTTGAGGCCGGCGCTGGCCCCCAGCTCCAGGACCCGCAGGGGCAGGCCGAAGGCCCGGCCCGCCTCCAGGAAGCCGCCCAGGAGGGCGGCCGACCTCGCCACCTCGTTGGTCTGCACAGGGCGCGCCAGAAGCGCCCCGATCTCGGCGCCGTGAGACAGGAGGGCGCCCCGGAAGGCGGGCCGGGGGTCCTCCTCGGAATCCCCTCCCGCCGACGGGTAGCACCTCGCCAGGTCGGGCAGACGCCCCTCCAGGACGAGGCGGTGGACCGCCCCCATGAGGCGCAGGGCGAGCGCCGAGCGGCCGGGGTTCCCGGCGTGGGGCGCGAGCAGGCGCCGCAGCGGCCCCCCCCTTTCGACGTCCTCGGCAGCCTCGCAGAGGAGGCGGCCGTAAAGGGGTGAGCCCAGCTCCCGGCACCAGCCGGCCTGGGTCCGCAGGCGCTCCGCGACCGGGCTCACGCCAGGGATCGCGCCAGCGACAGCTCGGCCGCGCGCCCCGCGTAGCCGGGGTGGCCGGGCCGCGCCACCCGGTACCAGGCCGCGGTCTCGGCCAGGGCCTCCTCGAGGGTCGAAGGCGAAAAGCCGAGCTCGGCCCGGGCGTGGTCGACGGCCAGCCCGGCGTGCCGGGCGGGGTCTGGCCCATAGGGGCTCGCCCCCCGGGGCAGCCTGGCGAAGGGCACGGGGGCGGCGACGACCTGCCGGCCCAGGAGGCGCGCCACGCCGGAGATGAGCCTCTCCAGGGTGACGCCCTCGAAGGCAACGTTGTATGCCGTCCCGGCAGGTCCCCGGGCGGGGTCGGCGGCGAGGGCGAGGGCGTAGCCGACGTCCTTGGCCCAGGCCAGAGCGAGCCCGCGCTCGAAGGTCTCGGCGGGCACCAGCACCGGGCCGCCGTCCTCGACGCGTTGGAAGTAGGCGGCGATCCTGAGGGTGGGGTCTTGGGCGCCCAGCACGGCCGGGGGCCGGACCGTGACCCAGGGGAACCCGGGCGAGCGCGCCAGCACCGTCTCGCACCACCTCTTACCTTCCAGGTAGGAGAGCGTCCCCCGCGGGATGGGCCCCTCGGGGGGGACGAAGTCCTGCTCCCGGGCGAGGCGGCCGTGGAGGTCCGGGTAGACGACCGTGGAAACGAACACGTAGCGGTCGCCTCGGAACCTGCGGACGACTGCCTCCACCTCGGCCGGCCCGTAGCAGGCGAGGTCCACCACGACCTCGGGCCGGACCCGCTCCAGGACCTCTTGGAGCTGGGACTCGTCGGTGCGGTCGAAGACCTGGTGGCTGGTGAACGTCCCGTAGGGGTGCGGGCTCCGGGAGGCCGCCACCGTCTCGTGCCCGCGCCGCATCAGCTCCCGGCAGGCAGCCACGCCGATGAACCCGGTGCCCCCGATGGCGAGCACCCTCAAGCCTTGACCCCCG
Source organism: Candidatus Dormibacterales bacterium (assembly GCA_050735015.1). Classification (GTDB taxonomy): domain Bacteria; phylum Chloroflexota; class Dormibacteria; order Dormibacterales; family Dormibacteraceae; genus JBOHUX01. The sequence continues at coordinate 1,780 of JBOHUY010000344.1, forward strand.
GAGGTTGCCGCGCGCCCCTCACAGGTCGCGCGCCCGGACCTGGACGTCGACGCCCTCGATGTCGCCCAGGCGCCTCGCCATCTCCGCCGCCAGCACCACCGAGCGGTGGCGCCCGCCCGTGCACCCGAAGGCCACCACGAGCTCGGGCCGGCCGGCGTCTCTCCACTCGGGCACGACCACGCGCAGGGCCTTCTCCAGGCCCTCCAGCACGCTCACGGCCGCGGGCTGGACCAGGACGAACTCCCGCACGGGCGCGTCGAACCCGCTCAGGGGGCGAAGGTCCGCCTCCCAGTAGGGGTTGGCCAGAAAGCGGGTGTCGACCACCCAGTTGGCCTCCTCGGGCGCGCCCTGCTTGAAGCCGAAGGCGAGGCAGGTGAGAAGCATTCGCTCCCGAGAGCGCAGGCGGCGCGCGAGCTCGGGCAGCTCTTCCAGGGTGACGCGGTGATGGGCCCGCGCGAAGGACCCATGCGGTTCGCCGTCGTCAGGGCCCACGTGCACCAGGACGTAGCGCAGCCCCCGTTCGTCGGCCTCGCGCAGCATCGCGGCCACGGGGCCGTAGCGGACGACCGCCACGTCCGCCCTGGGGTCGGGCATGCCCACGGGCAGGCCCGAGAAGATGGGGTAGCCCTCGGAGCGGAGGGCCTGGGCGGCGCCCGCGAGGTCGGCACCGCCCACGATGACGACGCTCAAAGGAGCTCCTTGAGCCTCCTCGCCACCCGCTCTGTGAGGCCCGCCGCCACGATCTCCTCGAGGGGCGCCTCGCGGATGGCCTGGACGCTGCCGAAGGCGCGCAGGAGCGCGCGCTTACGCGCCGGCCCGATGCCCTCGACCGAGTCAAGCGGCGAAGAGAGTGCCTTGCGCGACCTCACCTTCCTGTGCAAGGTGATGGCGAAGCGATGGGCCTCGTCGCGCACGCGCTGGACCAGGAACATCCCGGGGGAGTCGTGCTCCTGGACGATGGGCTCGGTCCGGTCGGGGGCAAAAATCTCCTCGCGCTGCTTGGCCAGGCCGAAGGTCGGGATGTCGGCGTACCCGAGCTCTTCCAGCACTTCCAGGGCGGCGCTCAGCTGGCCCCGGCCCCCGTCGATGAGGATGAGGTCGGGCAGCGTCGAGAAGGAGCGGTCGGCGACGTCGGCGTCCTCCCGCCGCTGGGCCCTCTCCAGCCGCCCGAAGCGGCGGCGGAGGACCTCCTGGTGCATCGCGAAGTCGTTGGGGCCCGGCGTGTACCGGATCTTGAAGTGCCGGTAGTGCTCGGGCCGCGGGTGGCCGTCCTCGAAGACGACCATGGCCCCCGTGGCGGAGTCGCCCTGCAGGTTCGAGATGTCGTAGCACTCGATCCGGTGGGGGGGCGCGTCCAGGCCCAGCGCGGCCGCCAGCGCCGCCAGCATGGGCTCGGTGCGATTGCGGTCGTAGTCGGCCCGGATGCGGTGCTGCTTGAGCTCCTCCGCGGCCGTCTCGGCGAGCTGCCGGAGCAGCTGCCGCTTGCGCCCGCGGAGGGGTACGTGGAGCTCCACCGGCCCTCCCCGGCGGGCCGACAGCCACCTGCCCACCAGCTCGGGCTCCTCCACCGGGCCTGGCAGCAGGATGCGGCGAGGGAGATGGGTGGCGCTCCCGTAGTACTGCACGACGAACCCCCGCAGCAGCTCCGGCTCGGCGGCGTCCAGGCCGCCCTCCAGCGAGTGCCCGTCATGTCCGACCATCTTCCCCTGCCTTATGTAGGCGACCTCCACGAACACCTCGCGGCCATCGCGGGAGTAGGTGACGAGGTCCTCGTCGTCGCGGGTCCGGGTCACCACCTTCTGGCGGTCCGCGATCTTCTCTACCGACTGCAGGCGGTCCCGCAACCTGGCGGCGGCCTCGAAGTCGAGTCCCTCCGCGGCCTCCCGCATGCGCCGCTCCAGATCGCGAGTGAGGAGGTCCGACCGGCCCTCCATGAAGAGGGCGACCTGCTCGATGCCGGCCTTGTACTCGGGCGCCCCGATCTTGCCCTCGCAGGGCCCGGGGCAGCGCCGGATGTGGTAGTCGAGGCAGACCTTGCCCTGCCGGAAGACCTCGTCAGAGCAGGTCCTGAATGGGAGCAGCTGCCGCAGGCTCTTGACCGTGCTGCGCAGCGATTGGGCGCTCGTGTAGGGCCCGAAGTAGAGGGCCCCGTCGTCGAGGACCCGCCTCGAGTAGTGGACGCGCGGGAACTCCTCGGTCACTGGCAGCTTCAGGTAGAGGTAGTTCTTGTCGTCGCGCAGCTTGATGTTGAAGCGGGGCCGGTAGTGCTTGATGAGGTTGCACTCCAGCACCAGCGCCTCGACCTCGTTGGCGCACGTCATGAACTCGAAGTCGTGGATCTTGCGCAAGAGGTCCGAGATGCGGGGGCTGGGAGGCTGGGCCGCCGCCGAGCCGAAGTAGGACCGCAGCCTGTCGCGCAGGCGAAGGGCCTTACCCACGTAGATGACCTGTTCGGCGACGTCGCGCAGCAGGTAGACGCCGGGCGCGTCGGGCACCGCGCGCAGGCGCCGGCTGAGGGCGGTGGCCTGCTCTCTCATGGCTCGGTTCCGATTCTAGCCAGGCGCCTGGGAGGTCCTTGGGGGCCGGAAGGAGCCCGCCCGCGCCAACTTGGCCCCCGTCCGGCCGAGGCACAGAGAGCCCCGGCCCCGATCACGCCACGGCGCCCGTGAGGGCCGCCCTCCGGGGGGAGGTGGCTTCTCTCGAAGGAGCCGTCGGATCCGCCCGCGGACCGGCGCACTTGAGCCTCCCCCGAGCCTCGAGACTCGTCTTCTGCCTGGGGCCCCACGCGGTGGGCGCCGCCGTGCCTCCGAGGGCGACCAGGCCGGGGATCAGGCGGCGACGATCAACGCTGCCGTGTGGTGGCCGGGATCCCGAGGCTCAGTGAACGGCGGGGTCAGCGGAGCTTGAGAGGGGCGGGCCGGCGGCGTGCCGGGCGCCGCCCGGCACGGTGAGCGCGGGCGCGCGGACGCCCGCCGTGGGGGTGGTGGGGAAACCTGTGAACCGGAAGCCCGGAAGGGGAAGGGCGGGGGTCGGGAGCCTTGGGGAGAGCGCCCCCGCCTCCGTCACCCGGGGCGAGGGGGTCGGCGGGGGTCGCCCACGGCGGCCTTAAGGCGATGTAGTAGATGTAGCCGCAGGCGGTGACGCCGAGCAGCCCGATCACGATCGGCCCCACCGCCTCCCACATATCTGGCAGCGTACGCCCTTCTCCGGCCGTGTGCCCGGCCCTCCACAGCCCCGATGCGGGCGGCCCAGGCTCCCGGGGAGCCCGTCGTGCGGGGCGCAGACCCTGCGTGTCGAAGCTCCTGAGCGGTCAGCCCGCGCGGCTGGCCACGGCCAGCCGGCCTGCCCTCTCG
>JBOHUY010000345.1:0-2085 GCA_050735015.1 Candidatus Dormibacterales bacterium
TCTTGGAGCCCTCCTTGAGCGCCGCCTCCAGGTCGATCGTCCCCACCACCCGGTCCTCGCTCGCGTTGATGGGCAGCTCCACCACCCTCATCCGCCTCGTCGCCACCGGCAGCGGCCCCTCCTCGTCGAGCCTCCCGCGGCACTCCTGGCAGAGCAGCTCGGCCTCGTCCGGATGGCAGCCGAAGCGGCACCCCTCCACCACCCGCTGCTCGGGCAGGAGCCGGGCCAGGGCCCGCACGGCCGTCGACTTGCCCGTCCCCGTCTCGCCCAGGATGAGCACCCCCCCGATGCTGGGGTTGATGGCGTTGAGGATGAGGGCCAGCTTCATGCGCTCCTGGCCCACGATGGCGGTGAAGGGGTAGCTGTAGCGGTTCTGGGCCATGGTCCGGGGGACAATCCTAGAGGAGTGATTCCCCGCGGCGGCGGCAACCGAGCCGCGCTCCCACCCGCGCGGCCGGAACCGGCGCGCTTGCCCCGGGGCTCCCTGGAGGAGCCGGCCGGGAGAGCAAGGCCGTTGGCCTTCAGCGCCTTCCCAGCTGGCGCTGGATGGCGGACGCGATCTCCTCCCGCGAGAGGTCGTAGAGCCCGCAGTACCTCGCCCCCATCCTCTCGGCGAGGTCCGCGCACGCGTTGATGGCGTAGGTCTGGTACATGGGCGCCACCCGGGCCAGCTGCTGCACGGAGGGGAGGCCGCTGAAGTCCCGGGCGGAGTCGATGACGAGGGCGTCGATCCTCTCCGCCTGGATCATGGCCGCCACCTTCTGAGCCTCGATCAGCGGCTCTTCCTTGTACATGGAGATGTTGCCGCGGCCGTCGCTGATGAGGACCAGCAGAGGCCGCACCGTGGCGTCGCGCAGAAGCTCGCTCTTGACCACCTTGTAGCCCGCCATGAGGCCGTGCGTGAGGGGCGTGGTCCCCCCCACGGCCAGCCTCTCCAGGCGCCTTCGCGCCAGCGCCACGCTGGAGGTGGGACGCAAGACCACCTCCGCGGAGCGGTTCTTGAAGACCACCACCGCGACCCGGTCGCGCCGCACGTAGGCGTCCTGGAGCAGCGAGAGGATGGCTCCCTTGGTGGCGGCCATCCTCTGTTCGGCGTCCATGGAGGCGGAGGCGTCCACGACGAAGACGATGAGGTTGCCGATCTTCCTCTCCCTCACCTTTTCACGGAGGTCGTGGCGTTCGAGGCGGAGCCTTTCGCCGGCCGCCCGGCCCCGCCGCGCCTGGTGCGGCGCCGCCGCCCGCACGGTGGCGTCCACGGCCAGGTCGCTGACGGGCTCGCTCGGCTGCGCCCGCACGTACCGGCCGCGCCGGTCGGCGGACTGGCTCGCCGCCCGCTTGCCCGACTGCTTGCGGAGCCGCCGCACGCGGGGCAGCTCGATCTTCTTGACCGCGAACTCGTCCGCCGTCTCGGCCGCGGCCTCCGGTCCCCGGCCACCCGAGAGGGACTGTCCCTCGTCACTGCCGGCGGCGCCTTCGCGCTCGGTCCCCTCCGCCGCCGCCGACTGGGCGGCATCCTCCTCCTGACCCTCGGCCGCCCCCGGCTCCGGCTGACCCTCGGCCTCGCCCTCGCCCTCGCGCTGCTCGGCTCCGGCCGCCGGCTCGCCGGGACGCGCGTCGGTGCCGGCCTCCCCCCGGACCGCCCGCCGGGCCCTGTGGACGAGCGCCAAGTCCGCCACCTCCATGACATCGCCGCGGTCGGGGGCCGCCTTGCCCCGGTAGGCGGCCAGGGCACGGGCCGCGCGCGCGATGACGACGTCCGCCCGGTGCCCGGCCACACCCGCCTGCAGGCAGAGGCTGGAGATGACCCTCGCCAGGGCCTCCGGCGTGGGTACGGCCGAGATCGCCTCCAGGGAGGCGGCCAGGCCGGCCGCCACCTCGGCGTCCGACTCCTGGAAGTCCGCCAGGAAGGCGCGATCCCGCCTCCCGAACCGTTCCACCCTCTCGTTCACGGCCACCCGCTGGTCGGGGTCGCGGATGCCCTCCACGTCGACGCAGAGCCCGAACCGGTCCAGCAGCTGCGGCCTCAGCTCCCCCTCCTCGGGGTTCATCGTCCCCACCAGGATGAAGCGGGCCGGGTGCACCACC